>QKHD01000323.1 GCA_003250175.1 Helicobacteraceae bacterium | reverse complement strand
CGGCACCATTGACATCCAGCTGGTTGAGGGCAATGTCTCCTTTGGCAATGTGGCGGAAGAGTTCAAACTCAAAACCGGCAAAGTCTTTGATATCGAACGCATGCGTAAAGACCTGCAGGCCGTTCAGGACGTGGTCGGCGACCAGGGTTACGCCTTTGCCAAGGTCTTCCCCGACATCCGTAAGGACAAGGAGAAGGGCATCGCCGACATCACCTATGCGGTCAAGCCCGGTAAAAAGGTCTACATTAACGACGTCATCATCTCCGGAAACTCCCGAACCCTGGACCGCGTCATCCGCCGCGAAGTCTTCCTCGCCCCGGGCGATCTCTATAGCACCGTCGACATGCGTGAATCTCGCAATGCACTCGGTCGTCTGGGATTCTTTAAAGATGTCAAGGTGGAGGAGAAACGGGTCAGCGAAGACAAAATGAACCTGATCGTCAAGGTCGAAGAGACCCACACCGCCAGCCTCACCGTGGGCGGGGGCTACGGCAGCCTTAACGGCTGGACCGTCAACGCCGCCATCAGCGACCGCAACATCTTCGGCAGCGCCATGAACATCTCCATCAACTTCGAAAAATCCGAACTGGCGGACCGGGCGGAATTCAGCATCTTCAACCCCCGCGTGGCCGACAGCGACTACAGCCTGGGCTTCAGCGTCTACGACAACAAGGTCGACTACACCACCGTCAGCACCACCAACCAGTACAAAAGCGATACCCAGGGGATCAGCGTACGCAGCGGAAAGCGTCTGGGGCGCTACTGGAGCGCTGCCGCTTCTCTGGGCTACGCCTACAGCGATATCCAGTATGAAGAGGGCAACACCACCTTCAACTACTACCTCTACTCCGGAAAGACCACCCAGATCACCCTTTCACCCAGCCTGAAGTTCGACAACACGGACGACTATTTTACCCCCCGCAGCGGCTCTACCTTTAGCGACTCCATCGAGATCTCCGGATTTGGAGCCGATCAGGAGTACACCGCCAACCACCTCCGCTACGCCTACTTTATCGGCCTGGAAGACTACCTGGATTTTGACATGATCTTCCGTCACCGTATCCGGGCCAGCTATATCTTTGCGGATGTCGACGACTACCACAAGTTCCCCTACACCTCCCGTCTGACCATGGGGGGCATCCGTACGGTTCGTGGCTACCAATCCGGCAGCATTACCCCGGTGGAGCGTGACGCCAACGGCAATGTCGTCTACACCGACGGCGACCCGACTTACCTGGGCGGGAACCAGATGATCGTCAGCAATCTGGAGTTTAATATTCCCCTCGTACCCTCATCCGGCCTTCGTATGTCTTTCTTCTACGACTACGGTGCCATCGGCCAGAACGACTTTGAAGAGGCGCGCAGCAGCTACGGAATGAGCTTTGACTGGATCACCCCCATGGCGCCCCTGCAATTTGTCTTCGGCTGGGCGATCAACCCCAAAGAGTATGACGAAACCGCCAACTTCGAATTCACCATGGGGCAGAAGTTCTAAAAGAGCAGCTTGCCCTTGCCAGGTGTCTTAACCCCATCCAGCGCCTCTCTGGCTAGGTAGGCTGGGGCGTCAATGGCAAACCGCACATCTTTCCCCTCCAACGTAACCGAAACCTTGGCAAAATGACGATCCTGGTTGATCGTTCCTGCCACAAAAAGAATAAACGAGAGCCAGCGTACCGCATCACCCTCCGGAAGGAATCGTGAAAGCCGGTTGTTGTGCTCATACTTGGCCAGCACTTTCTTCTGCTGGTTTTTCACCAGTTTGGAAATCAGTACCCGCTCGCTATGGGTAAAGCCGTAATCCAGTCCTTCAAAGATGATATTAAAGGCGTGCAGGCTTTTTTTGTAAAAGTTGACATAGACACCGATATCCGCCAGCTTGGCCGCCGTGGAGAGATAGGGCTTGAAGGAGGCATCCAACCCATGAAGGGGCGCCATGGCGTCAAAAAGCTGCAGGGCTGTTTTGCGTGCGTAGGCAGCGGCCTTGGCATCGATATCAAAACGGTCCATCAGGCTGCGCACGCTGGGGTTGTACCCCTGCGGAAAGTAGCACTGGCTGGTGCGCAGAATATCACAAAGATAGACCCCCTCACGCACGCCAACTCCGCTGGTCACCACTTTTTCGCCCCCCAAGACCGCCACAATCTCCGTAAAGATCAGCAGCCCTTCGCGGATCACGTCAAAGCGGTCTTGCTTAAAGCCCAGCTTTTTGAGTTTATCCTCTTTTTGCGCCGTAATAACGGCATCAAAAAAATCCCGGTTTTTCTCCATGGGGTACTCATAACCGTGTAACACATTGAGGGCGTAGGATTCGCGCTTGATCAGAGCCTGCGCCAGGGCACGCAGGGTGCCGCCGATACCGATAACGAGGGATTGTCTAAATTCCGGAGGGAGGGATTGAAGCTCTTTTCTGACATACGCCCGGGCATCGTCGATGCGGGGTGTGCCGTCAAAAAAAAGCTCTTTGAGCCGTACGGTGCCCAGTTGAAAGGAGAGTGTCTGCCTCACCCGCCCACCGGCAATCAGGGCCAGCTCCGTGGAACCGCCGCCGATGTCGATGGTCACGCCCTCTTTGATGGGCAGCAGGTTGGCCGCGGCGATACCGCCGTAGTAGGACTCTTTTTCACCGTCGATAATACGGATATTGATTTTGCAGGCGTTTTGCACCCGCTTGAGAAGCTCGTTTTTATTCGGGGCATCGCGCACCGCCGAGGTGGCGACGCAGATGATTTTGCGGGCATTCCTGGCCCGTGCGATAGCGGCAAAACTGCTGATTGCGGCTACGGCACGCTCCATGGCGGCTTCTTGGAGATAGCCGCCGTTTTGATAGCTGGCCTCACTGATACGGACCCGGCTTTTGATCTCGTCGAGGAGAAAAAAACCAAAGCGGCTGGTTTTTTGAAAAACCAGCATCCGAACCGAGTTGGAGCCGATATCGATAACGGCGGTTATCTTGGCCACGCTTACTCTTCGTCTTGAATCTGTTGCAGCTTGTACTTCAGCTCTTCAGGATTTTCCACGTTGTCAGGGTCGGGGATAATGCAGTCGACCGGGCAGACGGATACACAGGAAGGTTCGTCGTAAAAACCGACGCACTCCACACAACGATCCGGATCGATGATATAGATCGGATCACCCTCTTCAATTGCTGCCGTTGGGCACTCGTCTAGACACGCATCGCAGGCGATGCATTCGTCAGTAATCATTAACGCCATGGTTGTTTCATCCTTGTGATATGCGAATAAAAACGGGGTTATAGCTTATGTAAACTTTATTAGAAATAAAAAAATTTGGGAATAGGAGTGTGGCACTCCTATTCATAAGAAGGGGTTTTAGCTCTTTTGGGGGAAGCAGAAGCGGTAGCCGCGTCGGCGGACGGTTTCGATCGTATCGATATTGAGGGGCTTGTCCATCTTTTGACGGATCTGGTTGATGGCCACCTCGATGACGTTGGGCGTTACCAGTTCAGGCTCTTCCCAGATGGCGTCGAGCAGCTGCTCTTTGGAAACGATCTGGTCGCGGTGGCGGGCCAGGTGCGTGAGTACTTCGAAGGGTTTTCCCTTGAGCTCGATCTCTTTAGATTTGTAATAAATCTTCTCTTCATCCGGTTCGATGATCAGGTCGCCGATTTCGATCAGGTTGGTACCGCCGAATCGCAGACGGGACTCCAGGCGGGCAACCAGTACGTCAAATTCAAATGGCTTGACAATGTAGTCGTCAATGCCCAGCTCAAACGCTTCGATTTCGCTCTCGCGGTCGTCACGGGCAGAGATCATTACCACAGCTGTACGCTGGGACTTGCTCTTGACCTCCTGAACCAGGTCCAGGCCGTTACCGTCGGGAAGCATCCAGTCCAGTAGAACCAGATCGTAATTCCGGATACCGATAAAATACTGGGCGTCTTTGATATTTTCCGCTTCGTCCGTCTGGTAACCCAGCTCGCGGAGCCCTTCAGAAAGTGTTCTGTTGAGGGTGGTTTCGTCTTCGACAATCA
>QKHD01000081.1 GCA_003250175.1 Helicobacteraceae bacterium | reverse complement strand
AGGCGGCCCGCTGATTAGCCCAGCAGGGCGCGGAGCTTGTCTTTCAGCAGGTCGGGGCTGTTAACATCCGTGACCGGCTTCATGGATTCGATATCGCGCTTGATGGTCTCGATATCGGTGGTAATGTGGCGATCCAGTGACGCGGAGCTGCCCAGAAGCTGCTGCTTGACATCGGCCAGGGAGTCGGACAGCGCGCTCTTTTGCTCACTGATCAGACCCTGCATCCCTTCCACATCGCCCGCTTCCATCAGGCTGCTCATCTGGCTGCCCAGATCGATCACGCTCTCTCCGGAGCGAAACGCTGCGAAAATATTCTGCTCTTTGTAGGTGGTGGTTGCCATGATCTCCGCAACCTCGCCGAATGCTTCGCTTCCCTTTTCTGTCAGAAGGGTATCGATCGTGTTCAGGGCCTTTTCGCTCTTTTTGAGGTACCCGAACAGGTCGTTGGTATTTTTGATGGCACTGGCGGTTTCCTGAATCGACGTGACCGAGGGTGCTTTTTCGGTTTGTGCCGTTTCGCGCTGTGCCGTTTCATCCAGGTTTTTCAGCCCGTTTTGGACTGCCAGACCCTCACCGAAGAGGGCCCGATTCATCTGCATGGTGGTTTTGATATCCATAGATTTCTCCTGAGAATTTGACGCTACTGCCTGCGTTGAAGCAAGAACCATTCCCACCCGGGTTTCTTGTATGCTCATCCCTTCTTGGCTACAATGTCACCACTGATACAAAAGGAGTCCCGTGAAGCTGCCCCACCCGCTCATCCAGGGCCGTCTGATCAAACGTTACAAACGTTTTCTGGCCGATGTCGAGCTGCCTGACGGCCGCGTGGTAACGGCGCACTGCCCCAACTCGGGCTCCATGAGAAACCTCATCGACAACCATCCGAAGGTCTACCTCAGCCAGAGCGACAACCCCAAGCGCAAGCTGCCCTACACCCTGGAACTGATCCGGCGCGGGGAGCACATGGTGGTCGCCCACTCCGTCAAGGCCAACGCCATTGTCCAGGAGGCCATCACACAAGGTCGTATTCCGGAGCTAACCGGCTACACCCATCTGCGAAGCGAAGTCCCCTACGGGACGGGAAGCCGTATTGACCTGCTGCTGGAATACCCTAAACAAAAATGCTACGTGGAGGTCAAAAGCGTCACCTTGCTGGAGACTCCGGAGATGCTGCAGTTTCCCGATGCGGTTACCACGCGGGGTCAAAAACACCTCGAAGAGCTGATGCAGGTGGTTCGCTCCGGAGATCGTGGGGTGATCTTTTTTGCCGCGCTCCATACGGGTGGAGTGCGTTTCTCCCCCGCCGACGGTATCGACCCCAAATACGGTAAGCTGCTCCGCGAAGCAGTACGCTGCGGGGTAGAAGCCTACTGCTATCAGGCAGCTGTTACCACCGAATCGGTCGAACTGGTTCGGCCCATTCCCATCGAACTTTAACACTAGGAGAATATCCATGGAAATCCTCACCGTCGCCCTGGCCACCTTTTTTGGCGGTATCGCCTTTGTGATCGCCCGCAACGGCTTTATGGCCAAGATCACCTTCCATCCGGAGACCACCGCCCCCATGCACCTGGTCTACCGCTTGCACCTGGGCGAATACACCAAAACTTCCGGACAGATCAAACAGCTCGAAAAAGAGCTGGACGATGCCGCCCTGCCCCATGGCCCAGCTTTCGGAATCTTTATGGATAATCCCCATACGACCGAGACCGGTGCGCAGCGTGCCCTGGTGGGGCGGATTGTTCCGGAGGCTCCCGCTGCCCTTCCGGACGGCGTCGCCTACGTCACCTTTCCGGCCTCCGACAATATCAGCACAACCTTTCCCTATAAGGGCGAATTCTCCATCGCCATGGGTGCGGTCAAGGTCTATACGGCGTTGCGGACGTATCGTCAGAAAAACAGCGTGGACGAAGCACCCGTCATGGAAATTTACGACAAAGATGCCGGAGTGATCCGCTACCTCATTCTTACGGGCATTGCCTCAAACGAACTTGATCAATGGACCAAGGCCTGATCCGTGGATAACGCGCTCTTTCTGCTGCTGCTCCTCTTTTTTATCGAACTGGCGGAGACCAACCAGTACCAGGGGCGGAATTTCGACGAGGCGATTCATAACCTTCATGCGATCTACCGGAGCAAACGGTGGCAGTTTGTGCTCTACCACTCGTCTCTGGCCTATATGCTCTATATCAGTGCGGCCTATGATCTGATCAATCTTTGGACACTCTCTATCGTGCTAACCAAAATGGCCGACATCATGACCAAGTTGTATCTGTTTAAAAAAATCGAATCGGGTGAGTTTGAGGGGGTAAAGGAGTATGGGCTGGGCGAGCTTCCCCTGAACTGGAAGCTCAAATATTTTTCCGTCGTACTTTATACGGGACTTTTTATCCCGGCTCTTTTTTAAAAACGGCTGTCGAACTTCGTGTGGCTGTTTCGGATAGAGTTACGCTGGAACTCGATACTCTTTTTGAGCTGGCCCATGCTTTTTTGCAGTCGGCTGCGCTCTTCGATGAAGATGTCTCTGGCCTGAACGATCAGAGCCTGGGCCATTTTCATCTCTTCCAGTATGGTAAATTCGGGCATCTTCTTGTGAAGACGCATCATTTTGGCGATATCTTTTTCGATAACGCCCAACTTAAAGGCGTGGAGCCACTCAAGCGTCTGCATGCATCTCCGTGGTCTCTTCGCGCCACGCTTCCAACAGCCCCTTGGCTACTTTTAAAACCGTATCCAGACGCTCCGTATCGCACTCGAGGTTGGCTTCGGTCAGTAGCTTGATCTGATACGTGTAAAGCCCGTTGAGGTACTCGGCCAGGTTCTTCTGCTCTCCGGAATAATCCAGGGAGCTGATAAGCTCGGAGAAGATATCGATGGTACGGTTGATCCAGTAGACCTGCTTTTCAATATCATCTTCAAGCATGCTTTTTTTGGCCTGTGCCGTAAACTTCAAAATACCCTCAAAGAGCATTTCCACCAGTTTGATGGGGGACTCGACGTTAATCGAGTTCTGGGTGTAGGCACTGTAGGCGGAACCTCGCATCACTTCTCTCCTCTATCAGCTGTCATTGCTGGCCGTCATGGTATCGATCTGCATTTTCAGTGCATTAAAGTTGTTTTCGAATGTGGAGATGATGGAGTTATAAGACGCAAACTGCGCCTCCATGATCTCATATCGGGAATCCAGACGTTCCGTAATCCGGGTAATCTCTTCATCCAGACGGTCGGTTTCGCTCTTCAAAGAAGACTCCAAAAGCCCCAGGGTGGACTCTTCACCCACGATCAGACCGTCAAAGAAAGACTCCAGATCGGAGAAGAGTCCGTCGGTATACTCGGTAGAGCCGCTGGTTCGACCGTTGTTAAGACCCAGCAGGCTGCTGGTTTCCGCACTGGCACCGCTGATGGCGACTTCACCGCCGCTGCCGTTTGTCAGAATCAGCTTGTCTCCACTGGCGCTGATCGTTGCCCGCACACCGGTATCGGCACTGATGCTGTTGATCGCCTCTGCAAGAATCTGCGTGTTCAGCTCCGGAGTGTTGCTGGCCAGCAGGGTAATCTGCGGCAGGCTGATGTCGTTGATTTTCAACGAGCCGTAGGCCAGGGTTTTATCTTCCGTAATAGGAACATTTTTCGTAATGGCTTTGACCGAACCGTCCGCCTGGATTTCGTTGACGGTTTCGGTTGTGTAACCGACCGCTCCGGAGATCATCAGCCCTTCGGTGATCTTGGTTTCACCGCGCAGCAGTGCTTCGAAGGCCGATGAATCGGCCCGCATTTCGGACTCAAAGGTGCTCTGGTCGAAAATCAGCATCCCGTCGTCGCCCACTTCCAGACCGTACTGGGTCATATCCGCATCGCCGACACGGCTGAAGAGAATCCGTGACATGGCGGTCCGGATAGAGTTGACCCGGCTTTCGCCTTGGAAGCTGGCGGCCGTTCCGGACTCCTCATCATAATCGGTCAGTTCGTTGAGCAGGGTGACGGTTTCGTTG
>QKHD01000270.1 GCA_003250175.1 Helicobacteraceae bacterium | reverse complement strand
GAGCCTAGATACTCGTTGCCGTCCATGATCGGAGCAATCCCGCGCAGTACCATACCGGCACGGCCGAGCTCAATGGCTACGAGCGGTTTTTTAGTCGCCTTGACCTGGTTAACGGTGTGGCGGAAACCGCTTAGATCGTCCCCATGTTTTTCCGGCTGCCAGACACGTAAAAAGCTGTGCACGTTACGATCATGAATGTGAATCTTGATATTTTTAAATTTGGTATTCTCTTTATAGAGGGTCATCATGCCCTCCAGCCCTTTGAGGGCCAGGGCACGGTCGTTTCGCTTGAGCGCTTCGACAACAAAGTAGTTTTCGGAAAGGGCCAGGGCGTTGGTGATGCCGATGTTCATCTTCTCATCGAGGGCTTCGTTGAAGGTGCGCTTTAAAATCTCCGCTTCGTCTTCATAGACGTCGGACTTAATCTCGGAGACCGAGCTGAAAAAGCTGGCAATGATAATGACAAACCCCAGCACGATGGCGGCGATTAACGGGTAGTGGATTTTCTGACTGATGGAAAGATTGCTCATGCTCTATAGCTCCCTTGGCCTTTTGCTATACGGTGTTGTCTGTATCGTAACATGATTTATTACGATTGTAAATGCGGGTATCAGAGCCCCTTGATGCTCCGGACCGCTTCGCTGAGGTTATCCTGGCGCATAAAATGCTCGCCGATCAAAAAGGCATCCACCCCGGCTTTGGAGAGTTCCTGCAGCTGACTGTGTTCATACAGGCCGCTCTCGGCCACGATAATCTTACCGTTGGGGATCATGGAGAGCAGTTTAAAACTCAGATCCATGTCCATCTCAAAGGTATCAAGATTGCGGTGGTTGATCCCGATGATATTGGCTCCGGCAAAGATCGCCTTTTTCAGATCTTCCGCATCGTGGATCTCGACCAGGGCTTCCATCCCCAGCATCCAGGTATCTTCAAGCAGCTTTTTAAGCTCTTTTTGAGAGAGGGCCTTGGCAATGAGCAAAACGAAATCCGCACCATAGACCAGCGCTTCCATCAGCTGATAACGATCGACGATAAAATCTTTACGCAGCAGCGGCACGCCGACGTAGCGTCGAATCAGGGAGAGATACTCCAGATTCCCTTTAAAATAATGGGGTTCGGTCAACACGGAGATCGCATTTGCCCCGCCCTGGGCGTAGGCTACGGCAATATCGACCGGTTCGAAATCTTCCCGGATAATTCCCTTTGAGGGGCTGGCCTTTTTGACTTCGGCGATGATTTTATAAGGGTCATCCTCGCTCTTGGTCAAAAAGGGGCGTACATCCCTGGGCTGATACGGGTTGTAGCTCAGGCTCATGCCCATCATCTCCAGCGACATGGCCGCCTTGCGTTTTTCCAGATCCTCTTTGGTTTTGGCAATAATCTCGTCTAGTATCATTCGAAACAGTTTCCTCTTACTTGTTGTTTTTTACGGCGTCGTAACGCTTTTTAATGGTGTTGTAGTGTTCACGGACCACGGGATCATCCAGGGTGTTTTTCACCTTTTTGATCACGTCGTAGGCCTTTTGGTAGTGCTTTTGTTTGTAGTATCCCCATGCCAGGGAGTCCAGGTAGGAGATATTCCCCTTGTCCTGTTCCAGCGCCCGGTTGACCAGCTCGATCCCGCCCTTGACGTCGATATCGTAATCGATCAGCAGATACCCCAGGTAGTTGAGGTAGACATGGGAGTTGCTCTCTTTGACCACGCTCCGGAGGTTGGAGATGGTCTCGTTTATGAGCTTCTTATCCTTCTGGTTGCCGGATTCAAAGCGGAACATGGTGTGCTGAGCCAAATAGTCGATCTCGCCGCTGCTTTGATAAAGACGCAGGGCGACCACCGCCGCCTCGATATAACGGCGGTTGTGCTTGAGCAGACGCAGCAGCATCACGTCATCCAGGCGTGATTTTTCCAAAAAGGCCTGCAGCCCCTCCTGATCGTTTTTAAGCAGGTAGAGGTCGATCACCTTACGGCCGATCAGCTCGTTTTCTTCCTCGTCGTAAATCCGGCGATAGGCGCTGATGACACCGTCGATATTGCCCTCTTTGGCATAGAGCGACGCCATCCGCTGGCAGAGGTATTGCGTACAACCGTGAAACCGCACGTGGGTTTCGTAGTAGCGGATTGCCTCCTCCGGATTTTTCAGGTAGAGGTAGAGAATCTCGGCGATCTTGTCCACGCTATAGTCGCTGGGATTGATCTCGTAGGCCTCTTTGTAGTAGGCGATGCTCTCTTTGTGTTTTCCCGCCAGAAAATAGATATCCGCCGCCACCAGGTAGACGGATTCGCCGGGATCGTTTTTAAGGAGTTTGTCCGCTTCGGCCATTGCTTCATCGTAACGTTTTTGCTGTTTGAGTGCCTCGATGAGCACCAGATTGATCCCCGTATCGCGCTGAGTCTGCAAAAAGGTTCCAGCCCGCAGGATCACATCGTCGTATTTTTTCTGGAAGAAGAGTACCCGCAGAAGCTCCTGCAGATAAAGCGGGTAGCCCGTATGGGCGAAGAGGTCGTCAAAATAGCCCTGGGCCTGGGTGTAGTCCTGGTTTAAGAGCGCATCGTAGGCCAGAAGCGTGATCTCGTCTTCCTGGCCGTAATCGGCATAGGCTTCACCCGGTTTGGGTGAGGGGCTGCAGGCGCTGAGGATGAAGGCGGCAGTCAGTAAGATGAGTGATAAATAATGCCGGGACATTCTTCGCCTGCTTCCTTCGGATGGTGTAAAAAGTAGTCCCAGAACGGAAAAGTCCGGCACTGACTCGGTCTGACATGATATATACTGCAGCCTGAAATTCTTTCGTCGAAAAAGAGGCATTCGTGGCCGCCGTTGCGTTTTAACTCACGGATGGAGTACTTGTAGCCGACCTTCTCCAGATACTCCGACTTAAACTGCTCCGGATCGATCTGCAGATGCGCTGCAATGGCCGTCATCTCCGGAGCCGACACCCAGATGTAGCCGGGCTCGCCCGTACAGCAGTGCCCTTTGCATGCGGCGCAGGCGTCGGAGTTAAACGAGAAGGGGTAGCCGTCTTGTTCCAGTATCATACCATACTCCTCGTACCGGCCCGCTCACCGAGACGTTTAAGCGCCTCCGTATCGTCGGAGAAAAAAGGGGGCAGCACCGTCATGGAACCCCCACCGTATTTTTTAGCCTCGATCAGCACCAACCGCGCCTCTTTTCCCACCTCCGGATGAACCAGCTGTATCCGCACGACCTGAAACTTTTTGGCCGCGAGCAGGCTCATCAGCAGCTGCAGCGCCCTGGCCTCGTAGCAGAAGACAAAACTCCCGCGGTTGTGCAGGTGGGCGTTGGCCCGCTCGATGAGCACCTCCGGAGGCATGTGCACGGCATAGCGCGCCTGCGCCTTGGAGCTGTCTTGCGAGAGCGTTCCTTCGGAAGGGTAAAAGGGCGGATTGCTCACAATCAGACCAAACCGCTCGTCGCTTTTCAGCTCGGCAATATCCATACAGAAAAAGCGGGCGTCGATGCCGTTTTCTTCTGCGTTTTTCTGAGCGTGGAGGATCATCTCTTCCTGTTTGTCCACCCCGGCCAGCGGGCGGCCTAAGTCTCTGGCCAGCAGTAGGCCGACGATCCCGCTGCCGCAGCCGATATCCAAGATCGCGCCGCTGCTTTTGCTCCGGAGGGCAAAGTCGTAAAGCAGGAGCGAATCGCTGTTATACCGAAACCCGCTCTGCGGTTGATAGATCTTCAAAAAACCCCCATGGACGCGCCGTTTTTTTACTCTCAAGTAGCTATAATTCTACCAAATTCTTCGTAAATGAAAGGCAAACCCGCATGATCATTATTCCCGCCCGCATCGCCAGCAGCCGCTTTCCAAAAAAGGTTCTCGCCGACATCAACGGTCTGCCCATGGTGATCGCCACGGCCAAACGGGTCGCCTCCCTCGACCGCGTTGCCATTGCGACCGATTCTCAGGAGGTCTATGAGATTGCCCTTGCCCACGGATTTGAAGCGGTCATGACCAGCGAATCGCACCAAAGCGGAACCGACCGTATCTACGAAGCGGCGGAAAAACTGGGACTGGGCGACGAAGACCCCATCGTCAACGTCCAGGCGGATGAGCCCTTTATCGAGCCGGAAGTGGTGCAGAAAGTGGTGGAAAAGGTCAAGAGCCTCAAGCGCGACTTCACCATGGTCAGCTGCTACCGGAAGATGTCTCCGGAGTTTGCCATGGACCCCAACCACGTCAAGGTCATCACCGACGTCTACGGCGACGCCATCTATTTTTCACGCTCCAAAATCCCTTACGACCGGGAAGAACACCTTGACTACTACGGCCACCTTGGCATCTACGGATTTGACAAAAAGAGCCTCAAAGCCTTCTGCCAGTACCGTACCGCACCCCTGGAAAATATCGAAAAACTCGAACAGCTCCGGGCTATCTACAACGGCCACAAAATCGCCATGATTGAAGTGGAATCCAAAAGCTTCGGTATCGACTCTCCGGAGGATTTAACGCGCGCCCTGAAAGAGCTGGCCTAAATCTCCCCCGCCAAGACCGTGCGGTTGCGCCCCTCGCTCTTGGCCTTGTAAAGGGCGGTATCCGCGGCCTTTAGCAGCATGGGAAAATCGCTTCCGTCCGCCGGAAAGCAGGCCACGCCGGCACTGAGCGTCACCGGGCCAACCCCCAGACGCTCCCACTCGGTGGTTCGGAACGCCCCATGCAGATGCTCCATCGCCGTCAATGCCTGCTCGGAATCACTGGCAGGAAATATTGCGACAAACTCCTCCCCGCCCCATCGGTAGATATAATCCGACGTCCGGATATGGCTGCGCATGAGTTGGGCACCAAATGCCAGAATCTCATCGCCCTTCTGGTGGCCATGCAGGTCGTTGATCTTTTTAAAGAAATCAAAGTCGATGACGGCGATACAAAACGGCATGGTCGTCCGCAGGGCAAAAGCGAGCTGATGGCGCATCTGCTCCTCCCCTTCCCTTCGGTTGGGTAAGCCCGTCAACACATCGTTGGCGGCCAGCTCTTCCAGTTGGGACTGCAGCTGTTTGTACTCGGTGATGTTCTGCACCATACCGACCACATGGGTTGGGGCACCGGTTTCGCTTCGGTTGCACACCTTACCCCGGTCCTGCACCCAGATATAGTGGCCATTGCGGTTGCGCAGACGGTATTCAGCGCGGTAGTCGCCCCGAATACCCTTGAGGTGCTCGCTTAAAATCTCCAAAACCCGAACCTTGTCATCCGGATGGATGTTTTCGGCCCAGGTCTTCAGATGCGGGTGCATCTCCTCCGGACCGTACCCCAGCATCTTTTTAAGCTGAGGGCTGAAAAAGACCTTCTCGCTGTTGATCTCCCACTCCCAGATGCCATCCGTCGCCTCGTTAAGGGCAAACCAGACACTGTGCTCTCGGGTCTGCAGCTCTTTCTCAAGGGCCATGCGCTTGCCGATGTCCCGTGCGACGGAGAGAAAGAAGGTATGTTTACCGGACTCAAAATGGGTTGTTACCACCTCGACGGCGACTTCGCCGCCGTCATACCGGCGGTGACGCCCGACAAAGGTGTAGGCATCGCCGCCTTCGATCACCCGGCGGATATCTTCCCACTGGGGAAGACCGATCACATCTTTTTGCAGGCTGAGTACGGAGTGGTGAAGCACCTCCTCTTCACTCAGGCCCAACATGGCATAGGCAGCCCGGTTGCACCATACGATATCGGAAGTCTCGGGATCAAGCAGGTAGACGGCGTCGGCCATGTGGTCGAAGAGCACGCCCAGATCAATGACGGTTTTTATTGTCGGCCCTTTGTATTTTGTGCGACTAGCATACCAACTTTTTACCTAAAAAATCATTTCTTCCGCTTATCTTTAATATAAATTGCTTTCTGTCCGGAAACGTTCTCGGAGAACTCACCGACTTCAAAAAGTTCCGTGGCTCTTACCAGGTCGCCCAGCTTTTTGTAGCCATAGTTTCGGGCGTCGAAATCCGGAGCGTGTTTGACAATATTGCTCCCCACCGCACCCAGATGCGCCCAGCCCGAATCGTCGGAAGAGAGCTCCACCGCGTTGCGCAGGAGATTAACCAGCCGCGTGTCCATCTTGAGGGCCTTGGAATCTTTGCGCTTGATCTTCTCCGGAGCCTCGTCGCAGCTTTGACGAAGCACCTCCGTATAGACAAACTTGTCGCAGGCGGTCACAAAGGGCTCCGGTGTCTTTTGCTCCCCAAACCCGTAGACCATCACACCCGATTCACGGATACGCGCCGCCAGTTTGGTAAAGTCGCTGTCACTGGAGACGATACAAAAACCGTCGAAGCGTTTCGTATAGAGCAGGTCCATGGCGTCGATGATCATGGCGCTGTCCGTGGCGTTTTTTCCCGTGGTGTAGGCAAACTGCTGGATGGGTTGAATGGAGTGTTTGAGGAGCATCTCTTTCCAGCCGTTAAGCCGTGACGAGGTCCAGTCGCCGTAGATGCGCTTGACGTTGGCGGTGCCAAAGCGGGCGATCTCTTCCATGAGACCGTCCGTAATGGAGGGCTGGGCGTTGTCCGCGTCGATGAGTACCGCCAGTTTGCCGGTTGTTTCTGCCATGTAATGTTCCTTCTTAGTGGGGAGGTGGGAGGATCTGCTGCACCCGTCCCACCAAACCGTTGGTGAGCCGGACCTTGATTCCGTGAGGGTGAAAGGCGGAGTTGGTCAACAGCTCTTTGACCACACCCGGGGTCAGCTTGCCGCTGCGCTGGTCCTCTTTGAGTACGATCATCACGTGCGTACCCGGTTTTACGTCATCCCGTCGTCGTCCGTCCATGGGCTCACTTTGTGTTGGTTTTGGACGTATCATACCATCTTCATAGTATAATTGCCCAAAGTCAAAGGGGTCTGTTTGGGTGCCGTTTTTCTCTCCTTAATCTCTGTCTATCTCCTGATCGTGCTGGGTTTTGCGGCCAAGGCGAGCCTGAAGGAAAAACTGGACGAACGCACCCTGGTTCTGGTCTCGATCTACTTTCTCCAGCCCATGCTCAACTTCTGGGGCCTGATGCGCGCCCCCATCGACCACACCCTCATCGCCGCGCCGCTCTATTATCTGGTGGTGATCTTTGCCCTGCTGCCCCTCCTCTATTTTTTAGGAAAAAAGCTCTTTGCCCACGGCAAGGAGCGGGCCATTTTTATTGTCTCCGGACTGGTGGGCAACACGGCCAACCTGGGAATCCCCATCGGCATCGCCCTCTTTGGCGAGGCCTCCATCCCCTACACAACCATCATCAATATCGCCAACGTCTTTTTCGTTTACACCGTCGGGGTCTATTTTTACTCCCGGGGCAACTTCTCCGTTAAAGAGTCCTTGCTTAACGTCATCAAGCTGCCCGTACTCTGGTTTGCCCTGCTGGCGATTGTGTGTAACCTGATCGGTATCACCATTCACCCCGCCATCGACCGGGTCTTGGAGATGGGGGCCTATGCCAGCATCACCATTCAGCTGATGATCTTCGGTATCTATCTTCACGGAGTGCGCATGGAGCGGATCAATGCCAGGCTCATTGCCGGGGTAACGCTGGTGAAATTCCTGCTGCTTCCGGCGGCGACGCTGCTCTTGCTCTGGTTTATTCCCCTGCCCCCGATGGTCAAGGGGATTCTCTTTTTGGAGCTCATCATGCCCCTGGCCATCGCCAACGTCAATTTTGCCGCTTTGTATGACTGCAAACCGCGGGATCTGACCGTGCTGGTGTTGCTCACTACCCTGCTCTTCATGGGGCTGATGTTTGCGGTTGTCGATCTGCTCGGACGCTTCGGATGGCACTGATTCTTAAATATTTAAATTAATCCACAGCCCTCTTTTGCTCCCCTGCTCCGGAGCCACTAAAGTCAATCCAAAGTAATTACTTTTTTTAAGGATAAAATCTCTCCGATTCATCTTCTCTTTGTTTCGTTTTTTCTCAGAAGCAAAAAAAAATTTCTACGTTTCTCCGGATCACGGAAACTCTAAGCAAGCCTGATATTCACATCTTTTTCACACTCGTCACCCTCCGGGCATCTAATAATACTTTAAGGAAGATGATCAAAGAAACAGCGGTGGCGTAATGTTTTGTTAAGGTTTAATGTGTTGAAAGAAAAACAAGATGTTCACAGGGGTGGCCTCACGGTCAATAAAATGTGAATTGTTCTTACTGGGGGCTGTTTCGTCGTATCCAGCGCTCTAAAATGATCTGGGCAGAGAGGCTGTCTATTTTTCCATCACGGCGCTGCCTAAAGACCCCTTTGCTTAAATCTTTGGCCTCTTGGGAGCTGCCGTACTCGTTTTCGTAGGAGATTTTTCCCTTAAATTCCAATAAGCCGACGAAGTGGCGAATACGCCGCCCCATCTCTTCGGCACTCTCACCTTCCTGGGGGATTCCCACGATCAGGTGGTCGATGGCGTAGGTTTGCAAAAAGGCATCCACATCGTGGCTGGCCTGGTTGCGGTTTTTGCGCAAGATGGCGTCCTGGGGAAAGACCACATTGCCGTCCGGAGAGTAGGCGACGCCGATGCGTTTTAACCCGATGTCGATGGCGGCCAGTTTCATGATCACACTCCTGTGAGACGGATTTGGCCGTTGACGACGTCAATCAGCCCGTTTAGTTCGTATTCAAAGACCCGGTCGCCAAAACGCGCCAGGGCGGCGTGGTAGTCGGGGTGGCGGGCCACATGGGCCAAAAACTCATCCGCATCTTTGGATGCCGCCCGCAGCCCCAGGCTGCGGACAAACCCTTCGATGGAGGTAATGGGCCGGGCCGCTCCGGAGGCCAAAAGCTCCTGCGTTCCTTCGCTCTCCCCCATGCGGTGCGGCAGCACATAGAGCGGCTTGCCCGTCTTAATGGCAAACTGCGCGCTGCTCATGGAGCCGCTTTTTAGATCGGCCTCGGCCACCACCACCGCCTGGGCCAGTCCCACCACGATGCGGTTGCGCAGGATAAAATCATAGGACCTCGCCTCGTGAGCCGTTTCGTGTTCGCTTAGAGCCAGGCCCCTGGCGTAAATCTCTTCGATCAGCGGGCGGTTGACCTTGGGGTAAATAATATCCAGCGAATTGGCCATGACGGCAATGGTCCGGCCACCCGCCCCCTTGTGGGCCAAAGCGTCGACCCCCATGGCCCCGCCGCTGACCACCACACCGCCTGCCTGGGCAATGGCCGCGGCAAGGGCGTGGGTTTTTTCCTTGGTGTAGGCATTGGGTCGGCGGGTGCCCACGATGGCAACCAGCGGCTCATTCAAAAGCGCCTCGTTGCCCACGGCAAAAAGCTGCTTGGGCGGATTCTCCACGCTCTCCAGCACCTTCGGAACGGGCCGCAGCAGCGTGGAGGCCTGCATCACAGGTCCTTGACGTAGACGAGCCGGACGTCTTTGAGTATCTCTCCGGCCTGCTGCAGCGCCTCGATGGTCTGGCGCTTGGGGTGGCCGATGGCGATGGCGTAGCCGTGGCGTTTGGCCATCTCCACCGCTTTTTTCAGCTGCCCCTTGATGTAGAGCACGTCGGGTTCGTTATCCAAAAAGATGTCCCGTTTCAAAAAGGGCATGCCCACGTAATCCGCGGCGTCCTTGACCTTGGAGCGACCGATGGTCACGCTGTCGACAAAACGGAACTGGTATTTTTTGAGCACCACCATGAGCCGCTTCATCGCCTCCAGATCGGAGGTAAAACGGCTGCCGGTGTGGTTGTTGATCCAGCGGGCTTTGGGGAAATCCTTGCGAATCCCCTTGATGACCCGTTCGATCTCTTCCGATGAGCTCTGCACCGTCAGGGTGTTCTCCTGGGGACGGTTGAAGTTCATCGCCTCCAGGGGCAGGTGGATCATGAAAAAGTTCATCTTCTTCGCCGCATGGGGCGTCTCAGGCGACGTTACGGACGGCGGGAAGAAGGAGAGATTCAGCCGCCGGTGCGTGGCAAGCAGCTGCTGCATCTGCAGTTCGCTGGAGACGTCGTCGATGATGATCGCCAGCTTGGGCAGGTCGGCCTCCGGAACGGGCTTTGGCTTGGGCTTTGGCGTCGGCTTGACCTCCGGAACGGGTTTGGGTTCCGGTTTGTGCGCTTCCGGCTCCGGAGGGAGCGGAATGGGCTGAGGACGCTGCACCACCGGGGTCTCTTCGGGCTTCGTCTCCGGAGCCGGTTTGGCGTGGGGCTTATCGATCAGCTCCAAAACGCTTTCGGCTTCGGTGTAGTCGGCGATCTCGGAGGGGATGTCCTCGGCTCGGGGTTTGTCCGTGATGATCTTGCCCATCTTTTTAATGAGTGCCGACTGCACCTCCGGAGGGGGCGCCTTGATCACGGTGGCGACCTTCTTCTCGCTCGCCTCAAAAACCACGAGGATCAGGATCGACAGCGAAACCAGAATCAGGGAAAGGGTAATAAAAAGAAGGGAGTTGAGAAAGTATCTCCGGAATTTTCCGGTGATACCTTCTAAGGGTTGTACGGGGACTTTCTTGCGTTTGCGTCGACTCAAAAAACTGCCTATTTGCCCAGGGCCACGTCGATCTCAATAAAATCGATGTCCTGATTTTTATCCGTGGTGATGGTCACGTCTTTGACCTTGGTGTATTTTTTGATCACTTCGATGATGTCGCGTTTCATCTCTTCCATATAGGGAAAGGCGTTGCTGGCGCGTTCTTTGGCCAGGGTCACCATGAGACGGTCGCGGGCTACGCTGGCGGAACCCTGCTCTTTGCCGAAGAGCTTGCCCATGAGACTCATCGGAAGAGTCCTTTAAGCAGTTTGCCCAGGCTCTTCTTTTCATTGAGGTCCATGAACTCCACCTCTTCACCCATGACGCGTTTGGCAATACGTCGGTAGGCCTCTCCGGAGCGGGACTCTTTGTTGAGCACGACCGGCTCGCCGCGGTTGGTGGCGGAGACGACCTTTTCATCGTCCGGCACCACGCCGATGAGCGGCAGGGAGAGAATCTGGAGCACATCGTCGATGGCCAGCATGTCGCCGCGCTCGACCAGCTCGGGTTTGAGGCGGTTGATGATGACGTGTTTTTCCACCTCTTCGCCGTTCTTGGCCTTGAGGCTTTTGGCGTCGATGATCCCGATCACGCGGTCGGCGTCACGCACGGCGGAGACCTCCGGAGTGGTCACCACGAGCGCGCGGTCCGCAAGATAGACGGAGTGTTCGAACCCGCTCTCGATCCCGGCGGGGGAGTCGACAAGGATGTAGTCGTAGATGCCCTTGAGTTCGTTCAGCAGCTTTTCGATCTTCTCGACGTTGAGGATGTTTTTGTCCTTGGTCTGGGAAGCAGGAAGGAAAAAGAGGCCCTTGGTGTTTTTGTCGTTGATGACGGCCTGGGAGAGGTTGCAGTTGCCCTCCATAACGTCCACCACGTCGTAGACGATGCGGTTTTCCAGCCCCAGCAGCATGTCGAGGTTTCGCAGACCGATGTCAAAGTCGATGGCGATAACCTTCTTGCCCTCCTGGGCCATGGCGGTGGCGATATTGGCAACCGTCGTGGACTTGCCCACGCCGCCTTTTCCGCTGGTGATAGTAATGATTTCTCCCATGAAATTCCTCTTGCTTTTATGATGTCGTATTGTAGTTGCTTAGCAATAATAGTTCCATTAATGGCTCCGGAGCCCATGGGAGGCTCCGGAATTTCAGCGGCAGGCTTCCGGAAGGTATTTTTCCTCGACATTCTGGCCAAAGCAGCTCCACTCCAGGTGGTTGCCGCTGACGGTGGGCTTCAGGGCGATGTAGCGCCCTTCGCCGCTCTCGTCCTGACCCATCTCCACCCCGATGACGCCGTCGTCATACATGGCGGTTGAGCAGGCCAGGGTTTCGTCGACCAGGTTGGGTCCCTCATAGCCCAGGTCTCTGAGTGAGCCGGGCCAGGCGTTGTTTTTGATAACGTAGCTCTCCACCTCTGCGGTCAGGGGCGAGGCGGTGATATAGGCCTGGGCGTAGCGGGTTTTTTCCTTGTACTCTTTATAGTACGGCACCGCGGCCACACCCAAAACGCCCACCAAAACGATGGTCAGCATCAGTGATGCGGCACCGCCTGTGCCAAAACGGGGAACAAACACGGCCAGAATCCAGGCAAAGATACTGCGACGCGGAAAGACCGCGTCCCGCCCTTCCATCAGTTCCAGCGCCGTGGCCATCCGCTTGGTCAGCCAGGGGTAATCGCCCGTCAGCTCGTTAAAGGACATCCAGAAGCCCTTGGTCTCCTCCACCTGACTCAAATAGGCGTCGGCATTGAGGCTCTTCCAGCGGGTGTCGCCCGCGGCGATGGCGGCCAGGGCGGCCTGAACGTCCTCTTTGGCGTTGCAGCAGGCTACGCCGTAGCGGTCGCAGGTGTACTCCTCGGCCCGTCGCAGCGCCGTACCCAGCAAAGGAAAAACGCTGCCGGGCAGCAGTACCGGCGCCCAGAGCAGGTGCTTGCGGTGGATGTGGCCCAGTTCGTGGCCGATGTAGTAGTTAATCGCCTCCGGACGATCGGCCAGGGCATCGACCACATCCGTAAAGAGCACGATAAAATTGCGCCCTAAAAAGCGGGTCGCCAGAGCGTTGAAAAAATCGGTCCGCAGGAGGTACGCCTCCGGAACCATATAAACCCCGACCTTTTTGCACGACTCCACCAAGGCGGCGTGCAGGTCCGGATACTGCTCTTTGGTGATCTTTACCCCGGTGCCTTTGAGGTAGGAGATAAACGCCGAATGGGCAAACAAAAAGAAGATGTAGCCCATAAGAATATAGACCAGCAGCAGTCCGAAGGTACCCACAAAGAGCACCAGCCAAAATAGGATCGACACCACCATGGTGATGACGAAAAGAGGTTTTTCGTGTTTGTAGACGAGATCCATGCTACTCCTTCAACGGATCGGATATTGGTTGCGAATGAAAAGATTGTATTGGGTTGCAACTAAGAGGGGGATAAACGGGCTTTTTTGCGCTATGATGCGTTTTTTTATTCCCTGACAAGGACGATCATGTGCAACTTTGACGCACTGGACGACGCAACCAAACAACTTTTGAGCGAACAGCTCGGTGCCTTTGCCGATGCCTTTGGCAGCCGACATGCCTTTTTGAGCTTTCTCGAGGCGATCCGCCAGGCCAAGCCCCACCCCTTAAATGCCAAAAACTCCCAGGCGCACTTTCCCCAGGGGGTTATCCGCTGGAACAAGGCGATCTTTCCCGAGACCCTGACCCTGCTGCAAAAAATCCGGATCAACGAATCCAAACAGGGCAACCTCTTTCCCGCTCCGGAGGACAAGAGCTATAAAAAAGTGCTCAACCTCGTACGCACCCTGGCTCCGCTGGCGATCACCATCGAAACCAAAGAGAGCGGCAAGACCCTGCAGCTCAAACCCTTTGAGCGCATCGACGCCACCACTACCAGACTCGACCCCTTCTTTGATGCGGTCTTTTTCTGCGCCGTAGAAACGGTAAAAAAGGTACTGGCCTACACCAAGGCCTGATCGCATGGACATCTCGCTGCTCGCCCTGCCCTTTAAAGGTCTGCTGCACGACACCATCGGTCTGATTACCATCTTCAATCCCCTGGCGGCGGCAGCGGTGATGGTCTCGTCTTCCTCCTCTGACCTCTCCGCGGCGGAGGCTCGCGTTATCGGCAAAAAGGCGGCCATCACCGTGCTGATCGGCTCGCTGCTCACCATTTTTTTGGGCAACCTCGTTTTTAAATTTTTCGGCATCAGCATCGCGTCGGTCATGGTGATCGGCGGGATCGTCCTATTGGTGATGGCCTTAAGCATGGTGCAGGGGCACATCTCCCTCACCCGCCACTCTCCGGAGGAGTCCGACGCCGCCAAAGACAAAGAGGACATCTCCGTCATCCCCATCGCCATTCCGGTTATCCTGGGCCCCGGGGCGATCTCGACCCTGATGGTTTTTCACGTGGCCGCCTCCGGATTTTTGGGGATGCTCCAGCTGCTGGGTGCGGTGCTGATCGCCGTGAGTATCGTCTACGTCGTGCTGATCAACGCCGACTACCTCACCAAAGCCCTGGGGGTTCACGGCATGAAGATCATGACCCGCATCATGGGGCTGATCGTCGGTGCCATTGCCGTACAGTTCGTGATCCGCGGCACCAAAACGCTTTGGGAGACACTCTAAAAGAGAGTTTGGGGTATTATTTTTTCATATCCGAAAAGGGGGTGTGATGAAAGCGTACCGAGGTCTCCGCAAGCAGCTTATCGCCTACATCGACGCCTTCCTTGCCACCGGTGAGACCGTCGAAAACCTCCGGGACATCTGGTACAAGTTCAAGGGCGACATCGAGCATCTTAAAAACCAGCCCGACGACACCTGGGACATCTACGTCAACCACCTGATCGGCGAATACCTCTACGACCGTTTCCTTAGCGGCGACGTGGAGATCTACACGCGGCTCAATATCATCACCAAGGGCCTTGGCAACGACAAGCACACCCACAACACCCCCGTCGTACTTTTTGCCGAAAAGCCCACCCGCAGCACCGACCGGCTGGCCGAGGCGCTGCTATGCGGCATCTACTCCAGCACCGGGCAGATTCCCTCCTTTGAGTCGGTCAACGTCGCCCGGTACCTCAGCCGCACCGCCCGCCATAATAAAGCCTATCTTATCGCCATCACCGACTACGACCCCTCCGGAGAGTGCATCTTCCAATCCCTGGCCGACAAGGTGGAAAACGACCTGAAGCTGATTAATCCTGAGGTCGCTTTTACCGCCGTGCACATCGTCTTTGGGGAGAGCTACGAAGCGATCGTCGACCACTACCCCACCTACACCCTCAGCACCAATGAAAAAAACAAGGTCAATCAGGCCTGGATCAAGATCGGCCACACCCTGGGCGTGGAGCTTAACGTCGTGGAGAACAAAGCCGAGCTGCTGGA
>QKHD01000308.1 GCA_003250175.1 Helicobacteraceae bacterium | reverse complement strand
ACACGCCTACAAATTGCTGGAAAGTGTCCATTTTGACGGCATTCAGTACCGCAAAGATATCGCCTATCAGGCACTGGGCAAATAATCCATGGATGAACGGCTCGAACAAAATCTCAGCCGCGAAGGCCTCGTACTGACCGGTGGCGGTCGGCGTATTATGGCCTACACCATTGATGAGGTCTTGATTTCCCTTATTGTTCTGGTGGCATTCTGGGGCGAGTTCTCTACGCAGGAAGACGTTCGGGTGGTGATCGAAACGGTCAACTCACTCTTCTGGGCGGTGATCGGGATGAAGGTGCTCTATCACACGATTTTCGTCTATCTTTACGGAGCGACGCTGGGAAAGATTTTTACCAAATGCATGGTCGTTTCCTACGATGACTTTTCCCGACCGACCTTGCAGGGCTCATTAGTCCGGGCTGTGGTGCGGATCGTCAGCGAGACGGTCTTTTACTTCGGGTTTATCTGGGCCTTTTTAAATCCGGCCCGTCAGACCTGGCATGACAAAATGGCCAGAACCATTGTCATCGATGCCTATTAAACAGCTTTTTATTTCCCTCCTGCTAATCATAGCAAGCCTGGAGCCGCTCCGGGCCGAGCCGGTCGAACTCTATGCCGGAAGCATCAGTAACGACGATAACTTCACCATCGCTTCCGGAGACACCTATCTGATCCGAAAAGACATGACCATCAAGGCCGATGTCATCCGCTTTGACAAACGGACCAAAGACCTGGAAGCTTTCGGCAATATCTTCCTGACCCAGCCGGGGGGCAGTTACCTGCTCAGTGACTACCTCTTCATGGACATGAACCGCTCCTACAGCATCCTGGACAAGTTTTTTTACATGACTCCCAAGGATGAAATCTGGATCAGCTCCTGCGAAGCCGTGCGCAACGACGATTTGTTCTTGGTCAAAAAAGCTCTGGTTTCCAGCTGCAACCCCCACGATCCGGATTGGACCATCGGGTTTAGCAGCGGAGAGTTTGACAGAGAAGATGAGTGGCTAAGACTCTACAACCCGGTTGTTTATGCGGGGCGTGTGCCGGTTTTTTACCTGCCCTATATCGGGATTCCAACCTCCACCAAACGCCGCTCCGGAATCCTAAAGCCCAAATACGGAACCTCCAATACGGAGGGGGCGATATTCAAACAGCCCCTATACCTGGCTCCCCAACCGTGGTGGGACGCCACGCTGATTCCGGAGGCCAGAACCAAACGGGGTAACGGTCTGTGGGGTGAGTTTCGTGTGGCTGACTCCCCCTATTCGACGGGAAGTATCGAGGCGGGGGCCTTTTATGACCACCAGAGTTTTGTTAATGAATACGAGCTTCAAAATGATAAGCACAGCGGCTACCACCTACGCTATAACCGTTCCCGCCTGGCAGCCGATCCGGAGCAGGGGAGCCGCGATGCGCTCTACATCGACTACACCCGTCTGACGGATGTTGACTACCTGACACTTCAGGAGCAAACCGCTACCACACTCAGCACCTCCAAGCTCAACTACCTCTACTACACAAGAAAAAACTATTTTGGTCTCAATGCCAAGTATTTCCAGGATATGACCACCTCCACCAATGACCAGACCCTGCAGGTTTTACCGCAGTTTCACTACCACAGCAGTACCGATTCGCTGATCTGGAACCACCTGATCTACTCCGCCGACTACAAAGCAAAACGGTATGATCGGGTAACAGGCCTGACTGCCAACGATCAGGTGGTTAACATTCCGGTCAGTTATGCCTTCTCACTATTTGGGGACTATTTGGGCGGTTTGGTGAGCAATACTTTCTATCACTACCGTATAGACTATGGCAATGATGACAGCGTGAGTGATCCCACCTATCAAAACTACGGCCAGGTGAATAAAAACAGTCTGTATGCAACTTTATACACCGATCTTTCCCGGGGATACGAAAACTTTTTTCATACCATCAATTTCAGTGCTTCATATACGAAAGTCAACGGTTTTGAGCAAAAGGGGTATTTTGATCCGGAATTCGTGACCGTCACCGAAGATACGGACAAGGTTGCGTTGAAATTTACCCAGTATTTTTATAGTGGTATGGAGAACAGTCTCTCTCACCGGCTGACCCAGACCTACTCGCTGGGTGACGACGACAACATCACCGCCTCCGACATTGAAAACGAGATCAATCTCAAGCTCTACGGCAGCTTTGTCTTTAACTCCCGTATCTCGGTCTATGACGAGACCCGTGAGCTTTACAAGGCTTCCCACACCTTGCAGTATAGAAAGCAAAAATTCGCCTTCAGTTTTAACAATATCTATGAGCGAGACCCCCTGACCAAAGCCGTGACCACCGATTACTACACCTACAGCGGTATGATCCACCCCGTCTATGCCCATAAACTGTCGGCCAATTACAGCTACGATACGGTTTTGCACACGACGACGGGGTATGGGGTCGAATATCTCTATAACAAAAAGTGCTGGGACCTGACGGTCAGCTACAGTCGTGAGATCAAGCCCTACCTCTCCAACGACACAGTAAATTCAAAGATAAATGATATAATCTACCTAAAAATCAACCTTAATCCCTTCTGGGGTTTTGAGCAAAAAGCTTACGAAAACGAAAGAGACGGATGAGACTCGAATCAATTGCCTACCCTGCAAACACCCCTCGACTCCTCCCGAACCGCTCTTTAATCCACTCAATTCATACGGTAAACAATCTGACGGAAGTTCTCCTGGAAGGATGTGATCATGATTTTATTTGAAGACCGCCAGGATGCGCTGAATCAACTCCTGCAGCAGCTTCCTTTGCAGCGTATGCGCAAAGAGTCCTGGGTGGTGCTGGCCATCAGCCAGGGCGGGGTCTATTTTGGGGAGAAAATTGCCGGGATGATCGGCGGCAAGGCCGATTATCTTTTTACCGAACCGATCATGGCCCCTAATAACAAAGAGTGCATTATCGCCATGGTCAGCGAAACGGAAGAGCTGGTGATTAACGAACGGCTGGTCGAATCCTTTGACATCACCCTCGATTATGTCTACGGCGAGGCCAAGCGAAAATACGAAGAGAAGATTCTCGGCTACCTCTACAAATACCGAAAAGGGGATATGGTCAGCAGCCTGCGGGATAAAAATATTCTCATTGTCGACGAAGGAGCCGATACGGGCATGACCCTCATGGCCTCGTTAAAAACCGCCATCGCTCAAAAGGTGGCCCGGGTCGCGGTGGCCCTTCCGGTCGTTCCGGAGAGTATCGCCGTGGAGCTGGAAAAGATCGTCGACGAGGTCTATTTCGCCCATACCGTTAAAAACTACGTGGATGTCTACACTTACTACCGGGAACTTCCCGCCTTTGATGCCGTCTCATTGGGCGCACTCAATGAGAAATTCTGTCGATTAAAATACTAAAACCAAGGAAATATGAATCAATGACCTATATGAAAAAAGCGTTTGAACAAAATGGCTCCCAGGAAATTTACGAGTTTGGCAAGGTTGCCAAGCAAGCGGACGGTTCGGTACTTCTGACCGAAGGCGATACGGTCATTCTGGCGGCGGTTGCCGTCGATCCGGATCCCGTTGAAGAGGACTTCCTCCCCCTGACCGTTCAGTACCTGGAAAAATCCTATGCCGCGGGACGCATCCCTGGCGGATTTATCAAGCGCGAAACCAAACCGGGGGACTTTGAAACCCTGACCTCCCGGATCATTGACCGATCCCTTCGCCCGCTTTTCCCCAAAGGGTTTAACTACCCCGTCGTGATCAGCGTTACAGTCCTTAGCTGCGGTGCCGGTGCGGACCTGCAGCGCCTGGGGCTTAATGCTGCTTCTGCCGCGCTTTATGTCTCCAGCCTGCCGGTTGAGATGTGTGTAACCGGTGTACGTATCGGCAAGTAAAACGGTGAGCTTACCGTCAACCCCGATATCGCAACCCTGAGCTCCGGAGCCCTCGATATGTTTGTAGCCGGTACGGGTGATCAACTGCTGATGATCGAGATGAAAGCCAACGGTACCCTGGAAAGCGAGCTGGCGGAACCGGTG
>QKHD01000061.1 GCA_003250175.1 Helicobacteraceae bacterium | reverse complement strand
AACTTTGCTTTCGGTGGAACCATTGATAATGACAACTCCGGAACACTGACCTATGTTCGTCTTCTTAACTCCGGATACATTATCGGTACAGACGTCGAGATCAACGGTCTGAGCCTGTGCGGTGTCGGTAACGGTACAACAATCGACAACGTCTATGTGGAAAACTCCAACGACGACGGTATCGAAATCTGGGGTGGTACAGTTGACCTGTCCAACATCGAAATCGTTAACGCCGGCGATGACGGTTTTGACCTTGACTACGGCTATACCGGTACTGTACAGAACCTTACGGTTCAGCAGGTTGACGCAGCGCACGCCGGTATGGAAATCTCCAGCGGCGGTACGGCTCCTCTGACCAGCCCGACTCTGATCAACTTCCGTGTTAATACGGTTGCCGGGTCTGATGAAGGCGGTATCTACATCAAAGACGATACCACTGCGCCTACATTTGTCAACGGTCTGGTTGTTCACCAGGGTCTGACGACTAAAGGTGCAATCCACACGAAGAGTGTACCTGTAACTGAAGCGATCAATGCACTGGCGTTCAAAAACGTTGTTCTTGATCCAGCTCAATAAACCTTTCTAACCGGGAGCGGGCATCTGCCCGCTCCTCCCTCCTTGTAATAATCAAAAATCCTGTAACCAAAAAGTCACACCCCTGTAACCAAACCCCAGTACACTTTCACTGTGTCTGTTGGCACGACTTTGTATTTTGATAGACTAGGTCTTTCGCAGGACCTAGTCGCTTTCCAGCTTTCTCATACAGCGCACATGTAAGCGGCGCTCTTTTTCTTCACTCCGTGATACCCCGTCATAAAAATCAACATACCAGGCATGTGGCGCGTTAAAGGCATAGGTCGTCGATGTCCAGTAGGGTGCTGCCTCGTAGTAGCGAAAACCCTTTTTGATACGACGCCCCTTTTTGCGTTCCATATCCACGATGGTAACGATCTGATCTTCCGAAGGAAGCCACCAGTCGTCATGGCCGTGAAAAAAGAGGTCTTCACAGTGCTCTTTGGCTTCATCCCAGGTAAAAAGCAGCTCTTTATTGGAGGGAATATCCTGCCAGACGTACCCCTTGACGGGGTCGACGATGATCGTATCCGCAGCAAGCAGTGCGGGAACGATCAGGCCAAGCAGGGGTTTCATTTAGATGTTTGTGAAAGCTTGCGAAGATAGGGGTAGAGGGCCAGGGCCAGGGCAAACATGGCAAAGGAGAGAATCTGTCCCATGGTAACCCACCCGAAGAGAATAAAGCCCAGCTGCGGGTCGGGCTGACGGTAAAATTCGCTGATAAAGCGCCCAGTACTGTAGAGCATGCCGTAATAGAGCATCAGCTCGCCGTCAAAACGTTTGTATCTCCGGACGGCAAAGAGGACGATAAAGGTCACAAGACCCTCTAAAATCGCCTCATAGATCAGTGCAGGGTGGCGAAGGACGCCATCGATGTAAACGCCCCAGGGAACATCCGTTTCACGGCCCATGAGGCGGGCGTTGAGAAAGTTTCCGATACGGCCGAAAAAATAGCCTGCGGCGCTGGCCACAACGGCCAGGTCCATGAGCTGGAGCAGCTTGATCTTTTCGCGTTTGCAAAACCACCACGCCGCAATAAAAAATCCGGCAATGGCTCCGTGGTAGCTCAGGCCGCTGATTCCTACAAACTGGCCGTTATGCCAGGGGTTGAAGATCTCCCAGGGGTGGGTGAGGTACCAGAGGGTGTGTTCATCGTAAAAGAGAATATAGCCCAGTCTCGCACCCAGAACCACGCCGATCTCCACCCAGATAAAGGCGCGGTCGTATTGATCCAGCGTAAAGGGGAGCTTGTCTTTTTTAACCAGCCAGCGTCCGACCATGTATCCGGAGAGCAGGGCCGTGACATACATCAGCCCGTACCAGCGCAGATCGAAGCCGAAAAGGCTGATGGCGATGGGGTCGTGCCAGTCGTAAAAGTGCTGCCAGCCCTGCATCAGCGAAGGGCCTCGGCAATGAGTTCGACAGGGTGTTTAAAGGTGGTCTCGGTGCCGTGTTGGTACATGGCGTTGGTCAGCTGCATGCGGCACGCGCTGCACTCCGCGGCGACGATATCGGCACCGGTCTCTTCGATCATGGCGGCTTTTGGCAGGCCGGCGGCTTTGGAAAATTCGTATTTTTCCGTCTGCATGGTCACCCCGCCGAATCCGCAGCAGCGGTTGGGGTCGCTCATCTCTTT
The DNA here is from genome assembly GCA_003250175.1 of Helicobacteraceae bacterium. GTDB lineage: Bacteria > Campylobacterota > Campylobacteria > Campylobacterales > SZUA-545 > SZUA-545. The sequence continues at coordinate 1,807 of QKHD01000061.1, read as the reverse complement.
GAGCTTGTAGGTGGTTTTTAAAAGGGCGCGCGGCTCTTTGAAAACCCCCTGGGTTTTGCGGGCGTGGCACGGGTCGTGGTAGGTGACGCTGAGCGGCTGGGCCTTTTTCTTTTTGAGCAGCTCTTCGAGCTTGGTGGACTTATAGAGCCAGTCGGTGGCGATGCTCGCCTTGGCGACGACTTTTTTGGCCCGGTCCTGCCACTCGGGCTGGTCATGGAGGAAGTGCACCCAGTCGTTGATCATCATAGACGAACAGGTCGCCTCCGGAATCAGGATGCGGTCCACGTCATCGAGCCAGGTTTCAAAGTACTCGATATTGTTTTTAATCAGGTAATCAACCGTCGGGAAATCTCCGGTGAAATAGGCAGGCGCTCCACAGCAGAGCTGGTCCTTGGGAATAAAGACGTCGATACCCAGTTTTTTCAGAACAAAAAGCAGGGAGTCACCCACTTCCGTATAGGCGTAATTGGCCATGCAGCCGATAAAGATTGCCACGCGCTGGGGCTTTTCGGCGTTTTCTTCCGCAAACTGGATCTTCTCCGGATATTTGTTCAAAAAGGAGGTCGCCTTAAAGGAGGGCAGGAGCCGTCCGCTCTTGACAATCGGCAGGCTAAAGCGCGGCAGCAGGGCGCTTTTCTCCGGAATGGTCTTGACGGCACAGCTTTTAAAGATATAGCCCAGTTTGGCCAGGAAGTCCATGGTCTTTCGGTGGCGCAGCAGCCAGAAGAACATCCGCTTGTACCAGGCGATACCGTAGCGGTCGGCGATGTCGTAGCGCACCTGCTCGATCATCATGTCCGTGGGCAGTTTGGCCGGGCAGACGTCGGTGCAGTTGGTGCACAGAAAACAGCTTTCGAAGATATTTTTGGCATTGGTGTCCAGGTCGAGCTTGCCCTTTTCATAGGCGCCCAAAAGGTGAATAAATCCCCGTGGCGAAGTGGTTTCGTCGGGGTTGACCTGGTGGATGGTACAGACAGGAATACACTTCCCGCACTTGACGCATTCGTCACTGTACTGACGGTAATCAAACATAAAAACAGCCTAGTAAATTAATGTAAAAAAGGTCGGTAATGGTCGCGATTTTACCCGTTTTTATCTGATTTTGCAAGGTTGGGGCGCTTCACGGGGAAGCGCCGGAGGGATTACCAGTGGATGGCGGTGGTGAGCATCATGGCGTCGTAGTCGCTGGTGGACGCTGCGTCGTTTCGGTACTGTTTGATGTTGGCGATCAGCTTGATGCCAGGCATGTAGTCATAGGCTACACCGGCGATCAGCAGGCTGCCGCCTTTGGCTTCGTCTTCGACACCATCTTTTTCCCACTTACTGACATCGTAGCGGGCAATAACCGTGTAGTCGCCAAAGCGTACGTCGGTATTAACGGAGTAGACGGTGCCTTCAACCTTATCCTGGGCGCGGCCGTCATTGGTGTAAGTGTCGGTGCTTTTAATATACTGGGCGGCAATCAGGAAGGCCGGCTGGTTGTAAACCATGTGCAGGGAGTTCCACTGGCGGTCGTACTCGGCCGGGTCGTTGGCGGAGACGTTGTCGTCTTTATGGTTGCTGCTCATCATCCAGGCGGTGGAGATGTGGAAATAGCTGTCTTTTTTCGCTTTGACTTTCTTATCGCCGTTACCCAGCACGCTGTAGGTCAGACGCCCTTCAAAGGAGAGGCCGGTGCTGTTTTTCTGCATGGCAGCCGTTTTGTCGGCGTGGTAGCCTTCACCGTTAAACAGACCGATTTCGGACTGGAAGTAGGGCAGTTTGGTTTTAACATTGACACCGAAGTCGGAGGAGTTGAGCAGGTCCG
>QKHD01000156.1 GCA_003250175.1 Helicobacteraceae bacterium | reverse complement strand
TATTTGCGTCTGAAAACCGTCTCCTGGATCATCCCCACCAGGGCCAGACCCCAGACGGAACCAAAGAGCGACCAGCCCCAGGCACCGTTTAGGGTGACCAGGGTAAAGGGGGTATAGGTGCCGGCGATGAGCAGGTAGATGGCCAGGTGGTCCATCCGCTGCAAGAGGTTTTTAAACCGGCCGCTGATGCCGTGGTAGAGGGTGGAGGCGGCGTAGAGCAGGAAGAGGGTGGTGCCGTAGATGCTGAAGCTGACGATCTTCCAGGGGTCTCCCTTTAAGGAGGCAAAGACGATCAGCACCACCATCCCGGCCAGGGCCAGCACCGTCCCGATGAGGTGGGAGATGGTGTTAAAGCGCTCGCCCTGCTGCATGGTCAGTCCTGGACGTCGGAGTCGTCGTAGGGGTCGAGGTGGACGGTGATGATCCACTCCGAATCGGGGTCGAGCTTGGCGATGTTCTCTTCCACCCGGTCCGAGGCGCGGTGGGCGGTGAGCAGCAGAATATTGGGTTTAAAGACCAGGTGCACGTCGACAAAGTTGGTGTTTCCGGAGCGTCGGGTCTTTAAAAAGTGGTAGTCCTGCGCCTCCGGCTCGGCGGCGATGACGTACTTGATCCGCTCGACCATGTCGGGCTCCAGGGAGACATCCAGCAGCATCAGCACGCCCTCTTTGATGATCCCGTAGGCGGAATAGATAATGTAGATGGCGATGGCGCCCCCGATGACGGCATCGATCAGCTCAAAGCCCGTCAGGCTGATCAGCCCCAGGGAGATTAGGACGGCCCCGTTGGTGTAGAGGTCGGTTTTGTAGTGCAGGGCGTCGGATTTGATCACCAGGTTGCCCGTCTTTTTCCCGACGTAGCTGAGAAACGCCACCAGCGCACCGGTAATGACGATGGAGACCACCATAACCGCCAGGGAGGTCCCCAGGTAGGAGGTCTCGCTGCCGGTGTAGCCCTTTTTGATCGCCTCGTAGAGAATAAAGAGGCCCGACATGGTAATGACCGTACCCTCGATGACGCTGGCCAGGGCCTCGATCTTGCCCTTGCCGTAGTTAAATTTCGCGTCGGCGGGCTGCTCGGCCTTGGTGATGGCGAAGTAGTTAAAGGCGGAGACGATAAGGTCCAGCACCGAGTCGATGGCCGAGGCCAGTACCGCAACGGAGCCGCTTAAAATCCCCACGGTCAGTTTGACCAGCACCAGCAGGGTGGCGGTCAGTGAGGAGATGATGGTGGCTTTTCGTTGCAGGGTCATGGCAGGTCGCTTCTATAAATGTTGCGCCATTATAACATGAGAGGTTTAGGCTCTCTTTTTGGCGCTTAAAACGAAGGATTTTCGGCAGGGTTTTATGGAAAAACTTTTATGATGGGGCAATCTAAAAAAGGAAAGAAGATGCAGAAAATTACCATTCTTGCCGCTTACTGGACGTTTTTCGTGATCAATACCCTGACCGCCGCCATGATGACCTTTATCCCCAAAGGGTTTCATGAAAGCCTTTTTAAAAACCCCGAAGCCGTCTACGGGGCGCTCGGTTTTTCCGAGCTTGCCGTGGAGATGGTGCACAATATCATCCGCGGGCACGGGGCCGTGCTGCTGGCGGTTTCGATCTTTGTCTTTATCGAGGGCGTACGCTCACGGTCAGTTTATCTGCTGGTCGCCATCGTCTGCGGCCTCTCCGTCTACGCGCACATCATGACCCTGAATCAGCACCTGGGCAGCGAGGCGATCGTTACGGCGATCGGTGATTTCGGCAGCATGTACGCCACCATCTTTATTACCGCCTCGGTGGGTGCTCTGAACCTGCTGGTTTATCTCAAATGGGCGTACTGGTCGCCTGCCATGGAAAAATAACAGGTGACCCCATTCTGTACTTTCCGATGCTATAATCAAAATATCAAATCGATAGACAATGGACAAAAATGAGCTACATCCTCTATCTGTAAATCCTTCACCTGATTCATTTCTAACCCGATACACCGGATGCGTTATGGGTTTATTCTATATTTTGAAGGAAAAAAAATGACAAGAGTCGTAGTTTATTTATGCGCATTGTTTCTTATGGCCAATGCAGAAGAGATGGCAGACCTGAACAAATGGGCAAAAGCCAATATGGCGACCATTGTGCTAGATCAAATACAAACACTTGAGCCGATTAAAAAAGAGTTGTGCGGCTCAAAGGTCATCGCTTTGGGAGAAAACTCCCATTTCATCAAAGAGTTTTTCATACTGCGCCATCAGCTGATCCGCTTCATGGTTGAATCGTGCGGGGTTGATACCTTTGCCTATGAGTTCGGTTTTGCCGAAGGGGAGGGGATCAACCGTTGGATTCATGGAGAGGGAGCCGAAGGTGATATCAAGACCTACCTGAGCCATTTCTATTACCCCAAAGAGCTGGAAGCGACGCTGCTTTGGCTTAGGGAGTACAATAAGGCGCACGGGAACCGTGTGAGTTTTCTGGGGCTGGATGTTCCGAGAAACGGGGGCTCCTATCTGCCTGCCCTGGATAGGGTCCGCAATCTTATGAAACCAACCGATCCGGAGGCCTTGCCCCTTTTAGACGAGATTCGTGCCGTGGCAAAACGGATCGATTTCTTTTCAACGGCCCAGGCAGCCTTTGCTTACCAGTCACTCAATCAGGAAGAACGAGCCCGTCTCAGTGCATCATTATCACAGATTAAAATGAGACTGGAAAATTTGGCACCGCTATACCCAGAAAATGCGTTTCTGGCTGCAATGCACCATATTAAAGGGTTGCTCTACCTGGATTACAATATCCGCGCTATGGCTGAGATGCTGGAGGGAAAAGGCGTCTCCGGAGATATGGGTGCCCGGGATATCTACATGGCGGATACCTTGATGCGGCACCTGAAAGCTTTCCCTGATTCCAGGGTTGTTCTGGTTGCCCACAATGCCCATCTCCAAAAGGTTCCGGTAGCGTTTGAAGGGTTTGTCAGTGCCTACCCCATGGGTGAACGGCTGGCCAAAATGCTGGGGAGCGATTACCGGGCATTCGGCATCACGTCGGCACAGGGCCATACCGCGGCCCTCTATCCAGACCAAAACGCAACCTTCGGATTCCGGGTAGACAACCACCCGCTGGAGAATCCGGAGGAGGGGAGTGTGGAAAAGCTGATGATGAAAAATGGCGAAAAGAATCTATTTTTATCCTTTGGTAACGTTCCGCCCGACGGTCACTTTCCGGATAAAATCCGGTTGGATTCCATCTACCTCCACCAGGATATGCGAAAGGCCTTTGATGGTCTGTTCCTGCTGGAGCGATCAAGTCTCTCTGAAACCGTGTTTCGATGAGCTCTAATGGATAATCTGGAATAATGTATTCCATAAATCTATATTATTTCAAGGAGACCCAATGACCAAACGGATCGTAGTCCTCGGCGGTGGATTTGCCGGGGTGGAGTCGGCGATTTTTCTGCGAAAAAAGGGGTATGCCGTCACCCTGGTGAGTGACCGCGGCTACATGTACGTCTACCCCACCTCTATCTGGATACCCGTCCGGAAGACGGAGTTTGAAGATGTCTGCATTCCCCTGGACGCCCTGGCCAAAGCCCACGGGTTTGAGCTGATCGTCGATTCGGTCACCGCCATTCATGCGGCGGAAAAGCGGGTGGTGTGTAGCGGTCGCGAGATCAGGGACTACGACTTTTTGGTGGTGGCCGTCGGTGCGGGCAAGATGCAGCACGAAAGGCTATGGCACACCCTCTCTATCTGCGGGGCTCCGGAGATCTCCCTGGCCATTCGTGACCGTCTCGACGAGCTGGTGGCTAAAGGCTCCGGAAAGATGGCCTTCGGCTTTGGCGGCAACCCCAAGGAGACCTCAGCCGTACGCGGCGGGCCGGGGTTTGAGCTGATGTTTAACGTGCACAACATGCTCAAGAAAAAGGGTGTGCGGGATCAGTTCGAGCTGACCTTCTTCGCCCCCATGGCGGAACCGGGCAAGCGGATGGGCGCCAAGAGCCTTCCGATGCTCGACAAGATGCTGGGCATGCTGAAGATTGACAAGCGGG
>QKHD01000298.1 GCA_003250175.1 Helicobacteraceae bacterium | reverse complement strand
AGCTGATCAAGGAAAAGGTCGCCTACATCACGGGCGTACTGCGTGACGGCGCCCTGACCAAGGCGGATAAAAACATCAAAATGGAAGGGGCGACGGATTATCTGTTTGATTACGCCCTCATGGGGCGGCTGAGCCTGGGCAAAGAGGAGTGGAGCAGCCTGAACGACAATGAAAAAGAGGAGTACGGCAAGCTCTTTGAACGCCGCATCAAAGACTCCTACATGGACAAACTCCACCTCTACAGCGACGAAGAGGTGGCGGTGGAAAACGCCGTGGTGGAGAAAAAGGGGCGTATCCGCGTACCGTGCTTTATCATCGCCAAGGACGGCAAGACGGAGATGGTCTATAAGTTCTATCAGGCAAAAAGCGGCTCCTGGCTGATCTATGACGTGGAGATCGCCGGCGTCAGCATCGTGCAGACCTACCGCGCGCAGTTTGCGGAGATTCTTAAAAATACCGACGTCCACGGACTGATCGGCAAGATGCGAAGCAGCGGGCAGCTCTAAGATGAGACGGGTAGTCGAGCGCTTTTTTTCCGAGGTCGTCCTGACCTATCCCAAGGCGGTCTTGGCGACGGTCGCTCTGTTGGTGGGGCTTTTGGGGCTATTTTCGTTCCGTATGGAGATCGACGCTTCCTCCGAAACCCTGCTGCTGCAGCACGACCGCGATCTCGCCTTTACGAGGGAAGTGAACAAGCGGTTTCATAATCCGGACTACCTGGTTATCACCTACACCCCCAACACCAAAGAGCTGCTCGATGCCCGGACCCTGGCCGATATCGGCACACTCAGCAACGAGCTGCTCAAACTAAAAAATGTTGAATCGATCACCTCGATTCTCAATGTGCCCCTGCTGCAGCACACCGGGGGGGCCAACCTCGCCGAACGGCTGAAAAACATTCCCACCCTGGAAGAGGCGGGAATCGACAAGGAGAAGGTGAAGGCGGAGTTCCGCACCAGCCCGATCTATGCCAACAACCTGGTCAGCCCCGATCTCAAAACCACGGCGCTGATGATCAATTTTCAGGATGACACGCGCTATTTCGAGCTGCTCTATAAACGAAACGATCTGAGCGACAAGCGCGACGCGGGCACCATGACACCGGAAGAAGCCGAGGCCTTCAAGCTGGCGGAGGCGGAGTTTAAGGCGTACCGCGACCGGATCAGGGAAGAGAACCACCAGACCATTCTCGATATCCGGCAGATCATCGCCGAACACCAGGGCGACGCCCAGCTCTTTTTAGGCGGCATCAACATGATCGCCGACGACATGGTCAGCTACGTCAAGTACGACCTCAAAACCTACGGCGGCGTGGTGCTGGCGCTTTTGATCGTGGTGATGTGGGTGGTCTTCCGGCAGATCCGGTTTATCCTGCTGCCCGTGCTGATTCTGGGCCTCTCCGTGTTGGCGACTACGGGGCTTTTGGGGCTCTTTGGCTGGGAGGTGACGGTGGTCTCTTCCAACTTCATCTCCCTGCAGCTCATTGTTACGATCTCGTTGGTCATCCACCTGACGGTGCGTTACCGCGAGCAGCTGACCAAGGCTCCGGAGGAGGATCACCGTACCACCATCCTCAATGCGACGACGGCGATCTTTATCCCCTGTGTCTTTGTGATTTTGACTACCATCGCGGGCTTTTGTTCGCTCATGGTGGGCGACCTGCTGCCGGTGATCAACCTGGGCTGGATGATGAGCGCGGGGATTTTCATCTCGCTCATCATCACCTTCCTGGTCTTTCCGGCGGTCATGGTGCTGCTGCCTAAAGAGGCTCCGGACACCCACTTTGAATCCCACTTTGTCCTGACCCGCAACCTGGGGAAAATGGCGGAGCACGGCAGCAAGATCATTATCGTGGTAACGGCGGCCATTGCCGTATTCAGTGCGACGGGCGCTTCCAAACTCAAGGTGGAGAACTCCTTTATCGACTACTTTAAATCCAGCACGGAGATCTACCAGGGGATGGCGGTCATCGATAAACAGCTGGGCGGTACGACGCCGCTGGATGTGGTGATCGACTTTGCTCCGGAGAAGAAACCGGAGGCCAAAAACGCCTCGGCCGCTGCACAGAGCGCCGACGAATTTGACGACTTCGAAGCGGAGTTTGAGGCGATGGAGGCGGACGAAGCCTACTGGTTCACCTCCGCCAAGATGGCCAAGATCGAGGCGATCCACGATTACCTGCAGAGCGTCGAAGGGATCGGCAAGGTCTCCTCCTTTGGGACGACCCTCAAGGTCGGCCGCGGCCTAAACGGCGGCGAAGACCTGGACAACCTGGAGCTGGCGCTGCTCTACAAAGAGCTTCCGGACCGGTTTAAAAACTTCCTCATCAAACCCTACCTCAACCTGGAAAACAACCAGGTGCGCTTTAGCATGCGGATCGTCGACTCCATGCCGGAGCTTCGCCGTGACGCGCTGCTTAAAAAAATCAAGCAGGAGCTGCACGAGAAGGTGGGCGTTCCGGCGGAAGATATTCGGCTGGCCAGCATGATGGTGATGTACAACAACGTGCTCCAGAGCCTCTTTAACTCCCAGATCAAAACCCTGGGGCTGGTGGTCATTATTCTGGGTGCGATGTTCTTCCTGCTCTTCCGATCGGTCAAGATCGGGCTGATTGCCATGGTGGTCAACGTGGTGCCCGTGAGCATGGTCTTTGGCGTCATGGGCTGGGTCGGCATTCCGCTGGATATCATGACCATCACCATCGCCGCCATCAGCATGGGGATCGCCGTGGACGATACAATCCACTACCTGCACCGCTTCCGGATCGAAGTGGCCAGGGACGGCGACTATCTGGCGGCCATGCACCGCTCCCACGCCAGCATCGGCTACGCCATGTACTACACCACCGTGGCGATCATGCTGGGCTTTTCCGTACTGGTGCTCTCCAACTTTCTGCCGACCATCTATTTCGGTCTGCTGACGGTGCTGACGATGTTCATGGCCATTACGGCGGATTTATTGCTGCTGCCGGCGCTGCTGGTGCTTTTCAAGCCGTTTGGTAAAAACCCGGCGGCGGCCTGAAGAGACGAAATGAAAAAAGAGATATCCCTGGTCCTGGGCAGCGGCGGGGCACGCGGCTACGCCCATATCGGGGCGATCGAAGCCTTTGAGGAGGCGGGCTACACCATCACCGCCGTCTCCGGATGCTCCATGGGGGCGCTGGTGGGCGGGCTCTATGCCTGCGGCAAGCTCGACGCCTACCGGCGTTGGGTGAGCGGGTTTGACGCCATGAGCGTGGTCAAGCTGCTTGATCTCTCCTTTGCGGGCAGCGGCATTTTGCGGGGTGACAAGGTCTTTGAGGAGCTGCGCGCCATCGTCGGCGATCTCCGGATCGAAGCGCTTCCTATTCCCTTTACCGCCGTGGCTACGGACATCCATGCCCAAAAGGAGGTCTGGTTCCAGCAGGGCGACCTGCTCGATGCGATTCGCGCCTCCATTGCCGTGCCCTCCGTCTTTACCCCCAAGGTGATTGGCGGACGCACCTTTGTCGACGGCGGGGTGATGAACCCCCTGCCCACGGCACCGCTCTTTTCCGCCCACGCCCCCATCATGGCGGCGGTTGACCTCAACGCTCCGCATAAAGCCGCCTTTGACGAGGCGGAGGCCGAGACGAGCTTTCAGGACAAGGCCCTGGCCTTCATGCGGAAAAATATTTTCGCGGGCAGCAGCGAGCAGCTCAATGCCATGAAGGTGCTCAACGCTTCGCTCGACGCCATGCAAAACCGCATCACCCGCTACGTGCTGGCCGCCCGGATGCCGGAGATCATGATCGAAATTCCGGGCAATATCTGCGAGTCCTATGACTTTCACAAGGCAGAAACGGTCATCGCCTACGGGAAAGAGGCCGCCAAACGGGCGATTGCCGCCTACGAAAAAAATCAGTAAAGGAAAACAGGGATCGGCCCATGCGCGTAGTCACACTCTTTTTCAGCCTGATACTCTGGCTCGCCGCCGTAGAGCCGATCGCCTTCGGTAATCCGCACCCTTTGAGCGGCGCACACTTCAACCCCGTCATGGACGGAACCAAGGAGCGGTTTGAACTGACCTACGTGCACGC
>QKHD01000087.1 GCA_003250175.1 Helicobacteraceae bacterium | reverse complement strand
AACAATGGGAAGAAAATACACACAAGTTACTAAAATACACATCTATATGTTTACTATTGTAACAAAATGGCACAACATAGCATGAAAGTAGCGTCCTTCAAAACCGATTTACGCCAGTTTCGCTATACTTAGTGTTACCGATAGTTTTGGTTTACCACTTGTCACTGGGCAGGGCGGGGGAGGTTCTCCCGCCATGAACCGCGGCAATTTTGATACTAACAAAGGAGAATAGTATGGGATTTATGATAGCCCCAGAAAACACCCCTGTTTGGGTCGATGAGTCACGCTGCAAGGCGTGCGACATCTGTGTGTCCGTCTGCCCTTCAGGTACACTGGTCATGCGACCGGACCCCACCTCCACCCTTGGAGCGATGGTAGAGGTCATCCGACCGGAAGACTGTATCGGTTGTAATGATTGTGAACTCTCCTGTCCGGACTTCGCAATCTATGTGGCCCAAAAAAGTGAATATAAATTTGCCAAGCTGACCGACGAGTCAAAGGCCCGGGCCGAAGCGATCAAAGCAAACAACTACCGCGAACCAGGCGTATAAGGAGAAAAGATGGCACGAGAAGTAATTTCAACCGGTAACGACCTGGCCGCCAAAGCGGCTGTGGACGCAGGCTGCCGTTTTTTCGGCGGTTATCCGATTACCCCGTCAAGCGAAGTCATGCACACGGCGAGTGTGCTGCTTCCTAAAGTCGGCGGTAAGTTTATCCAGATGGAAGACGAGATTGCGGGTATTTCCGTAGCCCTCGGTGCTTCCATGAGCGGTGTAAAATCCATGACGGCAACCTCCGGACCGGGGATCAGCCTCAAGGCCGAGCAGATCGGTCTGGGCTTTATCGCGGAAGTTCCGTTGGTTATCGTCAACGTTATGCGTGGCGGTCCTTCCACGGGTCTGCCTACACGGGTTTCCCAGGCGGACATCGGTCAGGCCCAGTACCCGACCCACGGGGACTTCGCTTCCATCACGCTGTGTGCGGGAAGTCTTGAAGAGTGCTACACCCAGACGGTGCGGGCATTCAACCTGGCGGAAAGATACATGACCCCGGTTTTCGTCCTTCTGGATGAGACCATCGGTCACATGCACGGCAAAGCGATCCTTCCGGATCTCGAAGAGGTGCAAAAGAGCGTCGTGAATCGTCAAGAGTTCACCGGAAGCCCGAAGGACTACAAACCTTACGAGGCGAAGATGAACGAACCGGCGGTTCTCAACCCATTCTTCAAAGGCTACCGCTACCACGTAACCGGTCTGCACCACGGTGTTACCGGCTTCCCGACGGAAGATGCGCAGCAGTGCCAGTTTAATATCGAGCGTCTGGTCGGTAAGATCAACACCGTTGCCAAAGACAACGACGGTCTGGACGATCAGATGGATTATGAAGAGTTTATGCTCGACGACGCGGAAGTCTGCATGATCGCCTACGGCTCCATTTCACGGGGTGCCAAAGAGGCGGTGATGAAACTGCGCGACGAAGGGATCAAGGCGGGTCTGTTCCGACCGATTACCATCTGGCCAAGTCCGGAGAAAAAACTCCGTGAAATCGGCGAGCGGTTTGAAAAGATTTTCGTTACCGAGCTCAACATGGGTCAATACCTCAAAGAGATCGAGCGTGTCATGAAACGAAGTGACTTCGGCACCCTGCACAAAGCAAACGGGCGTCCGATTGCGCCACTGGAAATGGTCGCTAAAGTTAAGGAGATGATGTAATGGCTTTTAACTACGACGAGTACCTACGTACGGATAAGATGCCCACACTCTGGTGCTGGGGCTGCGGCGACGGCGTTATTCTCAAATCGGTTATCCGGGCGATCGAAAAATGCGGATGGGACATGGACAAGGTCTGTGTCGTCTCCGGTATCGGCTGCTCCGGACGATTCAGTTCCTACATCAACTGTAACACCGTTCACACGACCCACGGTCGTACCGTAGCGTACGCCACGGGAATCAAGCTGGCCAATCCGGATGCCCACGTGATCTGTGTTGCCGGGGACGGCGACGGCCTGGCCATCGGGGGGAACCACACCATTCACGGTTGCCGACGGAATATCGACATCAACTTTATTCTGATCAACAACTTCATCTATGGTCTGACCAACTCCCAGATCTCCCCCACCACACCCCAGGGTATGTGGTGTGTGAGCGCCCAGTACGGCAACATCGACCCGACGTTTGATGCGTGTCGGCTGGCGGAAGGTGCCGGTGCAACCTTTGTTGCCCGTGAGACCATGCTGGATCCTAAAAAACTGGAAAAGGTTCTCGTAGCCGGCTTCCAGCACAAAGGCTTCAGCTTCTTCGACATCATGTCTAACTGCCACGTCAACCTTGGCCGTAAAAACAAGATGGGCGATGCGATGCAGAACCTCGCATGGATCGACAGCATCACCATCAACAAGAAGAAATACGACGAACTGAGCGAAGCAGAGCAGCTGAACAAGTTCCCGACGGGCATCCTCAAACAGGTGGAAGCTCCGGAGTACTGCGAACTCTATGACAAAGTCATCGAAGCGGCACAGAACAAGAAGAAAATCACCCAAGACGACTTCGAGAAAAAAATCTAATACGGACAAGGGAACGACTATGAGAAATCAATTACGTTTTACCGGCGTCGGCGGGCAGGGGGTTCTCCTTGCCGGCGAGATCATGGCGGCGGCAAAAATCAAACTAGGCGGATATGGCGTAAAGACGGCAACATACACCTCCCAAGTGCGGGGTGGTCCGACGGTGGTTGATATTACCCTTGACGACTCTGAAATCCTCTTCCCCTACGCCAACGAAGGAGAGATCGAATTCATGCTCTCCACGGCGCAGGTCAGCTACAACCAGTTTAAAAGCGGGGTAAAACCCGGGGGCACCATCGTGGTCGAACCCAATCTGGTCAAGCCATCCGACGAGGACCGCAAAAAATGGAAGATCTATGAGATTCCGATTATTACGATCGCGAAAGAAGAAGTCGGCAACGTCATTACCCAGTCCGTAATCGCCCTGGCCATCGCCAGAGAGTTTACCCAGGTAATGGAGCGCCAGACTCTGATCGACGTGATGCTCTCCAAAGTTCCGGAGAAGGTTCACGAAGCGAATAAAAAAGCCTTCGAACTGGGCGAAAAATACGCCAAAGAAGCGATGCAGAAGGGGTAACTCCCGATCCACCTCCTCCGGATTATCCGGAGGGTTTTTCTTTTAATATCCCTCATTTATCATCCTAAATAACCATCCGTTTCCGAGGAGTACCCATGAAAACCGTTGTGGCCGTCTTTTTGCTGATTTTGACGGTGAATGCGTCGGACATTCGGGGACACAAACACCTTTCGGATAAAGAGCTTCGAACAACCCTTGAATCCATCAAACCCCATGCCATCACCTACGGTTCCGGAAGCAAGGAAGTGCATGTCTTTGTTGATCCTATGTGCCCGCTTTCCCAGGAGTATCTGCGCTGGGTGACCAGTAATGAGCGGCTCAAGGAACGCTACCGCTATTTTATTTATCTGTATAAATTGAAAAAGTATGATTCTACCGCGCTGATGCGGCATATCTACCGGAGTGACTATCCCTTCGAGATACTCCGGCAGATCATGGTGGAGCACTGGCTTCCCGATACGATTGACGGCAAACCGGGCGAAGCGGTGGATCGGACGATTGCCGATGTGGCCCGGGCGGCGGTGCATATTGATGTCTATAAACGACCCTATTTTATTATCCTAAGAAGCGAGCAGTAGCATGTATTACGATACTCCCAATATGACCATTTATCTGAAAAAGATCATTGCCCGCCGCATTCCGGTGATCGTCATCACGCTGCTATTGGTCTTGAGCGCTTTTTTGTTCGTCAAACCCGATATCGTCAGTTCCGATACGCAGTTCTGGCTGACCGACAGTAAAGAGCTTCAGCGTGCCGAAGCGGTGGACCTGACACCGCACTACATCACCAAGGTATCGGTCTATATGAAAGATACGGTATTTTTTGATACGACGCTCCGTGAACTGCAGCTTTTTGACAACCTCTTAAAATCGCAGCCGGGTGTGCAGCGGGTTCATTCGCTTTTTAACGAAAACCAT
>QKHD01000218.1 GCA_003250175.1 Helicobacteraceae bacterium | reverse complement strand
TATTGCTTTGGGAAATTTTACTGAATGGTAACACATTTTTTTTGTATCAAAGTTGATAAATTGCCCCTAACGCCGGGGTTAAGTTCCACATGGGCTTTTATTGGAAATATTCCAGCTTGGAGGCCTGTTTAAAACGGTTGGATTTTTCCCGCTTAATATCGAAAACAACCGGAACCGACATGATTTTAAAGCGGTTAATCAGCGGCAGCAATGTATTAATGCCCGCCGTGACCCGAACCACCTGTGCGTCGGCTTCGCCACGCTCCCCCGCCAGATCGATGGCCAAAAACCGGTGCGGCTCGTTGACCTTTTTCATCAAACGGCCCAGATCGTCTTTTTTGGAGCTGTAGATCAGCACCGTATAGTCATCCTGTTCCGGTGTGAAAATATCGCGGCTCATGTAGAGGTGTTCGTTGTCGAAGTCAAAGTAGTGGAATTGGGAAAACTTGTAGTTAAAGTAGGCATAGGTGGCGGCGATCATCGCCGCACCGAAGAAGGAGGAAAAGAGGTAGGAGCGGAAGCCCCGTTTCGATCTCTGCCCTCCGATCACTGAATGGACCGTCTCAGCCGATCAGGTCGTTCAGTTTTTGTTCAAACGCCTGTTTTGCAACGGCACCGACGATGGTATCAACCTGTTCGCCGTTTTTGAAGAAAAGAATGCTAGGGATAGATCGGATGCCGTATTTTACAGCGATATCCTGATTGTCATCAGTGTTGACTTTGCAGATTTTTGCTTTGCCGTCGTACTCTTCTACCAGCTCGTCAACGATTGGAGCTACCATGCGGCAAGGTCCGCACCAAGGAGCCCAGAAGTCAACCATGGTCACACCTTCGGCGATTGTTGCGTCAAAATTAGATTCGTTCAGTTCTAGTGCTTTACCCATACTGTCGTATTCTCCTTATGGTTATGATTGTGAAAGATTATCGCAAGAATTATCTTACACCGTGCTTATTGTCTCAGGGAAGTTTCAGGCTCAGACCCGCACCGAAGATGGTGTTCTCTTCCATGGTAAAGTTCTTCTTCGCGTAGAGCTGGAGACTCATGTAGGCGTTAAAGGCAAGGTCCACCCCCCCATAAACCCGGGCGATCACATGGTCACGGACAAAATCGTCCTCCTCTTCGGTTGCTTCCTTTCGAAACGTTTTCAGGGTGCTCTGGCTGGCATCGATATAGTACTGGTGACTTCCCAAACCTGCCTGCAGCCCGATAAAGGGCACGATGCTCACCCAGGTGCCCAGGTGGAGCGGGCGGTTGTTGGCACCGATACTGGAAAGCTGTATGGCCAGGCTGTAGACCAGCTCGTAGCTGGCATCCGCCTCTCCGGAGGTGCCGTAGGCGATCCCGTAGCCGTGGCGCAGCCATTTGCGGGTGTGCATGTAGTTCAGCTGTACCATCTGAATCCCTTCGTAACTCTCGTCGTACCCCAAAATATCGTCGGGCAGGTAGGAGTAACCGTAAAGAATCTCGATCCGCTCGCCGTCAGCAAAACTACCGGCCAGCTTGCGCATCTCCGCCATCTCCTTTTCGGAGTAGAAGGTGTAGCTCTCCTCCACTTCAAGTCCCGGTTTGAGATGCACCACTTCCCCTTCGGTCTGGGTGTTGCCGGCGTCTCGGTAGCTCAGGGTGTAGCGGATATCTCCGGAGCAGCGGGGGATGGTGTGACGTGTGCCCGCGGCCATACGTTTGCCGTCGATCTCCAGGGTGACGGCGGCCATCTTGTTGCTGCTGATAAGAATGGTCGGGTAACGCTGGGTGCTGAGGTCAACGGTAAGAATGCGGTCCGTATCCTTGAGCAGCTCAAACTCGCCCTCCGCCGGGCAGCTCTGCTTGCTGCTGACTTCGTAGTGATGCTTGCCCGGTTTTAAAAAGAGCTCCGTATCGGGCTGAACGACCTTGCCGTCCACCCGCAGCTCCGCCTTGTCGCCGATGATGGCAATTTTGACAAATTGGGCGTGGTACTGCTCCCTGGAATCCAGCAGCCGTTTTTCCATCTGTTCCATCGCCTTAAACTCTCTGGCGCTGAAACGATCCGGATAGACCGACATGAGGGAACGGGCATAACGCATCTCGTCCAGCCACTCCTTGAGCTTGATCACCTTCTGCTTTTCATAGGCAGGAAGCGCAGCCAGATCATAGGCCAGCACCTTCTCTTTGAGGGATTTGGTAAAGCTAAAGAGGGACTCCTTGGAGACGGAGGCACAATAACACCCTCCCAAGCGTCCCGTGCGGCTCTCGCAGTAGGTTTCGTCCTTGGGTTCGATCTGCACATCCTGAAGCACCACCGTGGAGGTCTGTTTCATCCGGTGGCTGGTTTCGCTGAAAAAGAGGTTGCTCAGCCCGTAAAAATCGATGCTGCTCTTATCGGAGACAAATTCCGAATCGACCTTGGTCTGGATATTTTCCGCCAGGCGGAGTTTGGCTTCGGCGGCGTCGCTTCCACACCCTTCCCACATGGATTCCGCCGCACCCAGCGGCCCTCCTATCAGTAGCGCTGCCACCGCAGCAAAGACAATTCGTTTCATACGCTCTTCTCCCATAATTTCTGGGAATTATTATAATCAGCGGTAGATAAAAAAGGTCGTGTCCCCCTCGAGGTAGTCGTCGATGATTTCGATGCGGGAGGGGTAGAGACTGTGGAGGGTTTTTTCGATCTCCCTGGGGGTTAGTTGCAAAAAGTTTTCGTCCTGTTCGGAACGGTAGAGGTTAAAGCCGTAGGCGACGCGGCAGCTTCGATACGCCTTGTGCACCATGGCGTCAAAAAAATGCTTGTTGCCAAAGGCAAAGAGCCCGCTGCTAAAAACGTAATCGTAGACATCATAGGCGCGGGAGCGGCTGAGGTTGACGGGCTTGAAGCGGGCAACGGGGTGACGCCGCTTGGCGATGTGCAAAAACTCCTCGACAAGGTCATAACCGGTCATCTCCGCCCGGATCCCCTGTTCGCGCAAGTAGGTGAAAAAATCCCCCATCCCGCAACCGATATCGAGGATACTCTTGCCGTCCAGTTTGCCGATGCGGCTGAGCACCTCAAAGCGCTTGTACTGGTTTTCACGGCTCGACCAATGCAGCGCCTTGAAGGAGTCGCGGTGCTCGCGGTAAAGCTGCTGGTAGATCTTTTTTTGTCGATCCTGGGCCAGTTTCAGCGCGAGGTCACGGATCATGGATCAGTCGAAAATAACGGTCTTGTTCTGGTTGACGAAGACCCGGTCTTCAAAGACCACCTTCAATGCTTTCGCCAGAACGATCTTCTCCACGTCGTGCCCGGCGTTGGCCATGTCTTCGGCGCTGTAGGAGTGGTCGACGTGGATGACGTTTTGTTCAATAATCGGACCTTCGTCCAGGTTGTCGTTGACAAAGTGCGCCGTCGCCCCGATGATCTTCACCCCGCGGTCATAGGCCTGCTGATAGGGCTTGGCCCCGATAAAAGCCGGTAAAAAGGAGTGGTGGATGTTGATGATGCGGTTGGCGTAGTGCTTGACAAAGAGCGGGGTCAGCACCCGCATGAACTTGGCCAGAACCAGATAATCCGGAGCGTAGCCGTCGATGATCTCGATCATCTTCTTTTCGTGCGCTTCGCGGTCCAGTCCGGTGTGATCCACATAGTGAAAGGGGATGTCGAATTTTTCCGTCAGGGGTTTAAGCACCTCGTAGTTGCCTACGACGGCGGCGATTTCGGCATTAAGCTCACCGAATTCGTTGCGAATGAGCAGGTCGCCGATGCAGTGGGACTCTTTGGTCACCAGCACGACGATGCGTTTTTTCTTGATGGGCACCAGTTTGATAACCGTTCCCTCCGGAAGGGTCGCCATGAGGCGGTCGTGCAGAAGCTGGGTGTTGACGGTGCCGCTAAGTTCCGTACGCATGAAAAAGCGGCCGGTGCTTTTCTCGACGAATTCGCCGTTGTGGTCGATGTTGAGATCCATCTCAAACAACACCGACCCCACTTTATACACCAGCCCCTTGGCATCTTCGGTTTCTATCAGCAGTACCGCTCTCTCCAGCACGTGCGCTCCTTCGGGTTTGAATGAGCGTATCCTAGCAAAAAAGCGGTAAATTCTTCCGCCTAAAAGGCGTAGCCGACCCCGACGTTTAG
>QKHD01000038.1 GCA_003250175.1 Helicobacteraceae bacterium | reverse complement strand
GCTTCGGTCAGAATGTCCAGAACTTCCAGGGCTGCGGCGGTCACCAGGTAGTTGCCCCCAAAGGTGGAGCCGTGGTCGCCGGGGCTGAAGATATCCTTCAGACGGGTCATGATGGCGCCGATCGGTACGCCGCCACCCAGCCCTTTGGCCAAAGTGACGATGTCAGGTTCGATCTCATAGACCTGGGAGGTGAGCAGCTCGCCCGTTCGGTAGACGCCGGTCTGCACCTCGTCGATGATAAGCAGGATGTCGCGCTTTTTGAGCTCCTTGGCCAGGGCCTGCACCTTGGCCTTGTCCAGTGGCGTCACGCCGCCTTCGCCCTGGACCAGTTCGATCATGACGGCCACGGTGTGGGCGTCAACCATGCCCAGCACGTCATCGACGCTTTTGGCATGGGCAAAGCCGTCGGGGAAGGGGCCGAAGTAGCTGTGCATCTTCTCCTGTCCCGTCGCTTTGAGCGCGGTGATGGTTCGGCCGTGGAAAGAGTTTTCCAGGGTGATGATCTTGTAGCGTTTGACCTCGCCGTCCACCTCGCCATATTTGCGTGCGATTTTGATCGCCCCTTCGTTGGCTTCGGCGCCGCTGTTGGCAAAAAAGACGCGCATGTCCGCTCCGGAGAGCTCCACCAGACGTTTGGCCAGCTTGGCCTGGGGCTCGATCAGGAAGAGGTTGGAGATGTGGGTGATCTTGGCGGCCTGCTCGGCGATCACCTTGGCGATACGCGGGTTGCCGTGCCCGCAGCTGACGACGCCGATTCCGGAGCCGAAGTCGATGTATTCGCCCGCTTTATCGTCGTACAGGGTGGCGTTTACGCCGCGTTTAAAATTGACATAGTTTCGTTTATAGGTATGGAGGACGTAGTCCTGGTCCATGACTTCATATTGGTTCATTTTTTTCTATCCTCTTTTGATGGAATAATATCGATTTTCGCGATCTGCGAAAAGGTTTTCGGCGCCGGGCCCACCAGCTCCACGCGGTAGCTGGAGATGTATTCGGCATCGGTCTCGCGCCAGATTTTGTCGATGCGGTAGGTGTCCGCTTTGCCGTCGACAATGACGGCGGCGTGCTCGATCGTATCGAGCTCCTGCCTGCTGACGTAGATCACCAGCCTGCTGCCGCTTGTGTCGTGCAGCTCGGCCAGCTTGGTGCCCGGAGCAACGTAGTTGCCTTCGATCACGGAAATATCATAGACATAGAGCCCCTGGGCGGAGAGCTGTTTTTTATTGATGATATCCGTCAGGCTCTCCATCTGGTAGCGTGCGGACTCCATGCTGTTTTTGGCGGTTAGGAGGTTGATCTTTTCCGTATCTTTTTCCGTCTGGGACTTGGTGGTCATGGCGGCGATTTTTTCATACATGGAGAGCTTGGTCTCGTAGATCTCCTTGAGATTCTTATAGGTCTCCTGCGCCACGGTCAGATTGACACGGTCGATGCGGTCGTCCAGGCGGATAATGACCTTGTCGGAGACCTTGCCCTCTTCGTTTTCATCCGCCAGGATCACCTGTCCGGCGACGGCGGCGGCGATGGGGTATTTAAAGAGCGGTTCGACCTTGGCCAGGTACTCGGCCCCGAAGGCTCCCGAGAGAAACAATAATGGATAGAAGAGTTTTTTCACGATTTCTCCTTGATTTTATTCGCCACCGCATAGAGCGTGGGCAGGTAGAGCAGGTTGAGCAACGTCCCCCAAAACAGACCGAAGCCAAGGGAAATGGCGATGGGCTGGAGGATCTTGGCTTGCCCCGAGGGGAAGAAGATCAGCGTCGACAGCCCGATCAGGGTCGTGATGGAGGTCAGAAAAATGGGGCGCAGCCGCAACGCGGCCCGCTCCAGCATCGCCTTGGAATCGGTAGTTTTGCGGATAAAGTCCAGCATGATGATGCCGTCGTTGATGACGACCCCCGCCAGACCCAGCGCCCCGATAACCGACGGCATGGTCAGGTTCATCCCCATGATAAAGTGCCCCATGAGCATGCCCAGAAGCGAGAGGGGAATGACCGATAGAATCATAACGGAATATTTGAAAGAATCAAACATAATCAAGAGCGTCATGAACATTAAAAACATGGCGATCAAAAAGGCCATCCCCATCTCCATGGCCAGCTGCTTCTTCTGCTCCTCCTCGCCGCCGATTTTAAGGCTGACGTCCCGACGGTCTTTGAGGAGCTCATCCAGGAAAGGCGTCAGCTCCCGCATGGCGTCGGTGGCGGTAATGGTCTGGGGGTGGACGTTGGCGTAGACGGTTTTGAGTTTTTTGCCGTCCTCTTTGGTGATCTTCTCAAAGTTGTTGATGGTGATAAACTCCGCCACGTCACCCAGGGCAACCTTTTGCGTTCCGCCGGGGATGCGCACCATGAATCCGGAGAGGCGGCTTAAGTCATCTTTAGCCTCGCGGCTGACAACGATCTCGACGATGCCGTCTTTGTCAAAGGCCTTGGCCTTTTCGTTTTCCAGGTAGTAGCCCGCCAGCTGGGTGGCCAGGGTGGTTTCATCGAGTCCCAGCATTTCACCGTAGGGGTTGATCTTGAGCTTGATCTCGCTGATCCCCTCCTTGGCGTTGTCGGTGATGTTAAAGACCCCGTCGATGCCGGCCAGCTTGGCCTTGACCTTTTCCAGAATCTCCATCAGCGCCGCGTCGTTGTCGGAGACGAACTGCAGCTCGATGTCGGTCTTGACGACGCCCGCACGCTGGCTGGTTACTTCAAACTCCTGAAACCCGAACTCCTCCTTGGCTCCGGAGAGAATACCCCGGATCTTCTCTTCGATGTCGAAGGATTTGATGTCGCGCACCCGGTCCGTATCGTCGTAATCGAAGGAGAGGTAGGGGGTGATAAAGCGATCGACCACGTTGTCGGGCTTGGAGTTTTTCAGGTCGATGAAGACATACATCAGATAAGGCGCCATCTCGCCCTGGCCCGTCGCATCCATGCGGAATCCGGAGACGGTGGAGATGCCGTCGATAAAGAGGCGCTTCTCGTGGGCCAAAATACGGCGTTCGATCTCACGTGCCACGGCGTAGGTCTCTTCGACCTTGAGGTTCATGTCAAGCTTTCCGGAGACGTAGACCTGGGACGCGTCAAACTGCGGGAAAAACTGGAACTTGGAGAGCTTGAAACCTACCACGATCAGGATCGGTACGATGACCAGAAAGAGGGTGACGGAGGTTTTGCGGTAGTGGATCAGGTAGCGCAGCACCTTCTGGTACGCCATGCTCACCGGCTCCCAGCTCAGCTCTTTGTCCTTGGGGCTGAGCAGGTGCTGGGCGTGCAGCGGCAGGAAGATAAAGCTCTCCATCAAGGAGGCGATAATGAGCACGCTGATGGCGATGGGGATGACCCGGATAAAACTCCCCATCTCTCCGGAGAGGATCAACATGGGGATAAAGGCGAAGATGGTCGTGGCCGATGCGGCCAGAACGGGGATCGCCACCTCTTTCGTACCGATCAGGGCCGCCTCATGGGGCGGCAGACCCTCTTCGATATGGCGCTGGATGTTTTCGGCCACGATGATGGCGTCGTCCACGATGACCCCGATGGCGATGAGCGCCCCCAAAAGGGAGATCATGTTGATGCTCTCACCCCACTGGTAGAAGAAGATAATCCCCACGATGAAAGAGACGGGAATCCCCAGCGAGACGATAAAGGAGATACGCTTGTTAATCAGCAGGTACATGGAAAGGGTCACCAGAATGAGACCAAAGAGGATGTTGGAGGTGACGGTATTGAGACGGTTCCGGATGTAGACGGAGGTGTCGCTGTAGGTTTCCAGGGTGATGCCGGGGTAGTTTGGCGCCAGCTCTTCCAGGCGTTTTTTAATAATGGCGGAGAGTTCGATGGCGTTGCCCGTATCGGCCTTGGCGATGTTGATGTTGATGCTGGCCTTGCCGTTGAAACTGCCCAGGGTGTCGCTGTCGGAGTATTTTTTTACCGCCGTAGCCACGCTGCCGAGGCGGATTTTTTTGCCTCCGGTTTTGATCAGGGTGTCCAGCAGCTCTTCGGGCGTTTTTTTACCGTTGTAGGTGCTGATAAATCGGTGTGATCCCCGCTCTTCGATCTGGCCGACGGGGAAGATGTAGCTCAGCGTCCGCAGGGCGGCAAAAAACTCGTCGGGGTTGACGCCGTAGG
>QKHD01000154.1 GCA_003250175.1 Helicobacteraceae bacterium | reverse complement strand
GATATCCGGGCGAAGCCGGTAAACGCCCCCTGCCACCACACGAAGCTGCGTATCGCTGCGGGTGTTCAGGGCAAGGTTCTGATCCAGGGTCTCATTTTTGTATGTAAACATTTTATACTCAAGGAGTGTTTTTATTGTGACCTTGTCGGAAAGATCAATCTGATAGGTGCCGCTCAGCCCCAGAATATCCCGGTCGATGTGTTTGATGGTATCTTCCGCAACCGCCTCCATCGAGTAGAGCCCACGGATTCCCCAGCGCTGTTTGGTTTCGGCGATTTTACTCTGATAACCCACGGCCAGTTCGGTGTAGGCCGAATCGTATCCGTCGTAGTCAAGGTAGTTTTTGGTGTCCATTTTAAGGTCAATACTCATATTGGCCAACGCTCCCATAGGATACTGCGACTGCAGCACCAGACCATAGACGTTAAGCAGGTTTTCCGAACCGATATCGATCCGGTCGTAGTGGGCGGAAAGCAGATAGGAATAGGTCTCTTTTTTGGCTCCGATGCCACTGCTGACCGAGGCAAAGAGGATGTTGTTATCTGAGTTGTCCAGATAGTTCTGGCTAAAGATCGTCCCGCTGTTTTTCATAAAATAGTTGCCGATTTTTCCAAAGTCGTAGATGTGGTTGATGGACGCCATCTCCTGGTGGTTGACATCGGCTGTCGGTTCGTTGCCGGGCAGGCCGCCGGGGAGCAGATCGGGGCTGATGACGTAGTTGGCGCTACCGACATCGTTGTTGATGTTGGAGTCGTACTGCAGCCCCAGCATCACGGCGGAGTTGAAGTGGTGGCGGATTTTTGCATCGTCGATCACCGCCAGGAAACGGCGCACGTTCAGCTCCACCGCTTCGGGCAGGTTGGGGGTGTCCAGCACCTGCAGGAAGTGTTTTTCCGACTCTTCGTAGGCTTTCATATAAAAGAGTGAGCGGGCCAGTTCCAGTCGGGCACGGAGGTGGTCGGGTTTTTGAATCAGCACCCGTTCAAAGGCGCCTACCGCCGATTCATAGTCCTGTGCACCCTGGGCACTGAATCCTAGATAGAAGTTGATCCGCTCGTTTTGCGGGTCTTCCAGAAAGAGCGGATAGAAGGCTTCGTAAGCTTCGGCATAACGCTTTTGATTGAGCAGCTCCAGGGCGATCCCCATGGGGGATTTTCTAAAGGCTTCCGCCTCGGCCTGGGCCTTCTCCTCCGCTGCTTTTACTTCCGCTTCTTTACGGATGCGATCGGCCTCCGCTTTTTTGGAGGCGTCCGCTTTTTCCGCAGCCTCACGCTTGCGCTTTGCCTCTTCCTCCTGGGCTTTGACAAAGGCTTTGAATCGTTCCAGACGCTTCTGGTAATCCTCTTTGCGCTCCCCTACCTTGCGGTCAAGTTGATAATCCTCGATCGGCACCTCTTCAACGGATTGAAACCAGCCGGGGAACTTCCTGAGAAACTCTTTTTTGATCTTCATGATCCGGTCGTACGCCTTCTGCTCCTCTGGAGAGAGGGTGAACATCTCCTCCTGTGCCATCAGTTTCACAGCCAAAATTATTGCCAATGCCAATAGTCCAAATTGTCGCATTGCGCCCACCTAGAAATAATTTTTGTTAATAGTATAGGGGAGAGTTGTCTAAAAGGTGTTGAGATTCAAAAATTAGCCACAAAAAAAACATTTATTTGGGCAAAAAAGAGGCATTTGGGTGTCAGCGGTTATGATAGAGGATAATCGAACCGATCGGTGCGGCGATGGAGTCGGCCACCACTTCGCACTTAACCTTGAAGAGAAAATAGATGTTGTGCTCCGGAGCACTTTCCAGGCATTCGTAGTTGCCCATCCCCTTGGCGATGACCAGCGGCATGCTGGCAAAGAGCTCCGCAAAGGCCGGTGATGCCCGCAGCAGGTCCAGCCCCGGCGTATCGACTCCCGTATCCACCAGCGTCGTAACGCTGTCGAGGCCTACCTGTCGGGCCTCTTTGAGGGTGATGTCGTTAATGATGGGGCGGCCGCGAACGGCATAATAGATCTCTTTTTCTGGATAGAGTCTCCGGATGGTCTCGGCCAGAACCTTGTCAAAAACATTTTCACCGCTGTTATCCGCCAGAATCATCAGTCTGGGTACGGTGGCAATCTCTTTGGCAAGGGCCTCGTAGGCATCGATATAAAAAGGGGTGTCAAACACCTTGGCCACTTCGTCGTTAAGGTCAAACTGCTCCTTGGCGCCAAAGTCGATCACATTGCCCGCCACCGCGGCTTTTAGAGCGGCAAAAAGGGGGTCGTCACTCGCGTGGATGCGTTCATGGACAAAAGGGAGCAGCGACGTTGCCGCTTCGATACTGGACTGCTTGACGCTCTCTAACGGATCGTCCACTCCGGAGAGGCGGGAGATCATCTGGTAGACATCTTTGGCTACGAAGGGAGGGGTGTGGGCGAAGGAAAAATCCGGAGACATCCGGAGCGCCTCGGCACGGATGGCCGAGGCCGTTGCCTCCGGAAGGTTCAAAACGGCCAGGGTCTTTTCGACCTGGCCTAAAATACAGCCGACGCAGGGGTTTTGGATGGTCATACGATCCAGCCGCCTCCCAGCATCTTTTTGCCGTCATAAAAGACGGCGGCCTGACCTTTGGCAACGCCCAGCTCCGCAGGCTCTTCCAGGTAGATCATCGCCCCGCCCTGCCCGTCTAAAACGACCTCGCAGGGGATTTTTCGGGTGCGGTAGCGAAGCTTGACCACCACCTTAAACCGATCCCCCTCCGGAGTAAAGAAGAGATTGATGTCGTCGATCCGGACCGTCTCCTGCTGGAGTTCGTCCTTTTCGCCGACGATAATCTGGTTTTTCTCCGGAATAATCTTGTTGATAAAGAGCCGTTTTTTCAAACGCGTCTCAAAACCGCGGCGCTGGCCGATGGTATAGTTCATATAGCCCTTATGGGTACCGATCACCTGACCGTCGCTGGTCAGAATCTCGCCGGGCTGGTCCACATCGACATACTTGCGCAGCACGTCGCGGTAGTCCGTCTCCACAAAGCAGATTTCGCTCGATTCGCGCTGAACGGCGATCTCTTTAAGCGGTTCGATGCTCCGGATGTACTCTTTGATGTCCTCTTTGACCTTGTTCCCCAGGGGGAAAATCAGGCGTCCAAGCACCTTGGGGTCGACGTGGAAGAGAAAGTAGGTCTGATCCTTGCTGTCGTCTTCCGCCTCGTAAATAAAGGTGCCGTCGGTGTTGATATAGTGGCCCGTCGAGACCAGATCACACCCCAGCTCGTCGGCGATCTCCACAAACCGGCCGAACTTGATCAGCTGGTTGCATCGGCCGCACGGGTTGGGGGTCTGGCCGTTCATGTAGCCCTGTACAAAGGGGTTGTAAACCTCTTGGTAAAAACGATCGGTAATATCGTAAATATGGTGTTCGATGCCGAGATATTCGGCAACGGCCTTGACCTTACGGATATTTGCCTCGTGAAAGGAGGGGTTGTCGAACATCTTCATGTAGACGCCGACGACCTCATAACCGTCCTGTTTCAGTTGGTAGGCGGCAAAGGTGGAGTCAACCCCACCCGAAAGCCCTACCAGTACTCGTTTTTTCATTTCCTTTATCGATCCTCTAAAAATTCTTTGAGGCGTTGATAGGCATCCAGATCCGTCAGATCTTCCTCTTCCATGTCGGTCAGTTTGGACTTGATCTGATCTTCGGTATAGCGGGCAATCATTTCCAGATCGTCCGTCATCTTGATCAGGTCGAAGTCTTCCTGGGAGATGGTGCCTTCACTGAGCATGCTGTGTTTGATAAACTCCAGCATCGGCGCCCAGTAGTCCACACCCACCAGGAAGATACCGATGGGGAAGATTTTTTTCGTCTGAACCAGGGTCAATGCCTCAAACAGTTCGTCCATCGTTCCAAATCCTCCCGGAAAGATGATGTAGGCCTGGGAGTATTTCACCAGCATCACTTTTCGCGAGAAGAAGTAGTCAAACTCCATGTCGATGTCGAGGTAGTCGTTTGACTTCTGCTCGAAGGGCAGATTGATATTGAGGCCTACGGACTTCGCTTTTCCACTGCGGAAAGCACCTTTGTTGGCGGCCTCCATGATGCCGTTGCTGCCGCCGGTTACGACGTTGTAGCCGCGTTCGGCCATCATGAAGCCCAGCTCTTCTGCCATCTTGTAATATTTGTTGTCGGGCTTGGTTCGGGCACTGCCGAACATGGTCACCGATGGCCCCAGTTCTTTGAGGGTATCAAACCCGTTGACGAAATCCGCCATCACCTTGAAGATGCTCCACGGTTCGCTAAAGTCCAGTTGCCGTCTCATATTTACAAGTCGTTTACTCATCATACCACCCTGTTTAAAATTTGATTGTTTAGAAAAGCGTCGATGTTTTTTTCGATCATCGCAACCAAACGGGTGCGTGCTTCCACACTGGCCCAGGCGATATGGGGAGAGAGGATCGAATTATAACTTTTTTTTATTTCAAAGAGCTTATTGCCCACCTGGGGCGGCTCCTTGGCCATCACGTCCAGACCCGCACCGCGGAGCCGGGCGTTATCCAGCGCTTCGGCCAGGGCGGATTCATCGACAATCCCGCCCCGTCCGAGGTTGAGTAAGATGGCAGAAGGTTTCATCCGTGCCAGCTCCGCAGCACCCAAAAGACCTTTGGTCTTCTCGGTCAACGGTGCGTGGATCGAGATGACATCGCACGAGCCCAAAAGCTCGTCCAGTGTCATCTCCGCAAACACTTCGTCGCGCGGTACCCCGCTGATAGAGGTATAGCACACCTCACACCCGAAGGCCTGGGCCACCTGGGCGACCCGCCGTCCGATGGTACCCATGCCGATAATCCCCCAGCGTTTGCCAAAGAGCTCGTAAAAGGGTTGGTCCAGGTGGGTAAAGCAGTCGCTTTTAACCCACTCGTTTTTGGCGTACCGATCGTAATAGTCGGTGTGGTGTGCCAGTTGAAAATAGAGGGCGAAAGTGTGGGCCACGACACTCTCCGTCGAGTACCCCGCCACGTTGGTGACTGCGATGCCCCGAGCCTTAGCCGCGGCCAGGTCGATGTTATTTACCCCCGTGGCCGAGACGCAGATGAGCTTTAGCTCCGGAGCCGCCGCCATGACGGTATCGTCAATCACCACCTTGTTGGTAATAACGATCTGGGCCGTTTCGAGCCGCTTTGCGGTCTCCTGTGGAGCGGTTTTATCGTAAATCGTCACCTTGCCGAAACGCTCAAAAGGACGAATGTCCACATCCCCCAGGGTTTCGTAATCTACAAATACCAGCTCCACACCGCCCCTTTACAGCAACAAGAGGGTTGCCAGACCCAGGAAGGTAAAAAAGCCCACCACGTCGGTCACGGTGGTCAGCAGCACACCGCTGGCGATGGCCGGATCGATATCGATCTTTTTCAAAAAGAGGGGAATCCCCGCACCGAAAACCCCGGCAAAAACCAGGTTGGTAAAGATGGCCAGCGCCATCACCAGACCCAGCATCGGCATTTTAAACCAGATATAGGCCAGCAGTGTGGTCACCAGGGAGAAGAGCACCCCGTTCATTATGGCAATCAACAGCTCTTTTTTCAAAATCTCCTTGGTGTGGTCGAAAGTGACTTCACCCAGGGCCAGCTGACGAACGACAACGGTCATGGTCTGTGTACCGGCAATCCCTCCCATGGAGGCGACAATCGGCATCAATACGGCCAGGGCCACCAGCTGATTGATCGTCTCGCTGAAGGTACCGATCACCAAGGAAGCGACCACCGCCGTAATGAGGTTGATCAAGAGCCAGAAACCGCGGCTGCGACCGGTTTCGAAAACGCTATCTTGCAGCTCTTCTTCCACGTCGACGTTTGCCAGGGAGTAGATCTGGTCGGTGGCGTTTTCTTCGATGATATCATACATGTCGTCCGGCGTAATCCGGCCCAGGAGGTGGTTAAAGTTGTCCACCACGGGCAGAACGGTCAGGTTGTACTTTTCCACCACGTTGGCCACGGTTTTGATATCGTCGTAGCTACGGACGGTCACCGTCTCTTCCCACTCATCTTCGATCTCGCGGAAGGTCTTGTTAAAATCGATGATAATCAGGTCTTCTAACGAGATGTGGCCCAGCAAACGGTTTTCGTTATCGACGATAAAGACGTAGTGGATGTTCTCCAGCTCCTCTTCGATCTTTAGGTGTTTGAGACGCTTAAGGGCCTGGGCAATGGTCTCGTCCAGGTTGGCGCTGAAAAGCTCCACCTGCATGAACGAACCGGCCTGGTCGTCCTTGTAGAGTTTGAGGCTGGTGACGTGCTTTTTGTGGTCGTCTTCCAGCTGGGAGATAACCTCCCGGGCTTTGAGCGCGTCGTTCTCTTCGATCTTCTGGACCATGTCCGTCGCATCGTCGGTGTCCATTTCATTGACGACCTTGGCCAGGTCCTCGGCGCTCATCTCCTTAGAGAGGTCGTTTTGGTACTTGTCCGGAAGTTCGAGGAAGGTATCCCCCTGGATTTCAGGGGGGAGACTGGTCAGATAGTTGTAGAACTTGTCACTGTCCTCTTTTTTGATCTCCGTAAGAATCTCGGCAATATCCGATTCGTGCAGGACAATGTCCGTTTCCTTGCCTTCATTAATGGCGGTAATGTAGCCGTCAAGCAGCTGAATCTGTTCGGCGCGGTCAAGGTTTTCCAGTGCCATCTCAGGCTCCTAAAAATTTCGTATAAAGTCCCTGGAGCACCAGTACGGTGATCCCGGCAAAGAATCCGGCCAGCAGGTCGTCAAGCATGACCCCCGGGCCGCCCTTGAGCTTGCGGTCAACCCGCCCGATGATGGAGGGCTTGGTAATGTCGTAGAGACGGAAAAAGGCGAAGCCCAGCAGCA
Organism: Helicobacteraceae bacterium; assembly: GCA_003250175.1. Classification (GTDB taxonomy): domain Bacteria; phylum Campylobacterota; class Campylobacteria; order Campylobacterales; family SZUA-545; genus SZUA-545. Next base: position 8,499 of record QKHD01000154.1, on the reverse strand, counting down.
TCGAAACCCAGTCGAAGGGAATCATCACCATAGTAAGCCAGATCCCCGCCACTTCATCGATCACGATGGATTTGTCATCGTGGGTTCCGGTTTTGGCTTCGTATTTGTTAATCTCCAGCATGGCGATGATGCTCAGCGCAATGATCGCCGTAAAGAGCGTGCTCTTGGGAAAAAGCAGCAAAAAAACGATCCCCGCCGCCATCCCGGCGATGGTTCCGAACGTGCCGGGCGCCTTGGGGGCCAACCCGGAATAAAAAAATGTTACAAAAAGCTTCTGCCAATCCATACGCCTGCTCCTTTTAGGTCAGTGAGCTGGTCTGATAGAGCCGCATCAGGGATAGATAGAAGTCCTCTTCACTGTGTTCTTCGATCAAACCGCTTCCAGGGATGAAATCATAGTACAGTTTGGGGATATTTTTGAAACGATTTGGATGCAGTCTCGCCAGAATCATCGCCGAGATCTCTTTACGGATCAAAACCGCCGGCGGCAGGATGCCCACTTTAAACAGTTCCAGGATCGATTCGGAGTGGTAGGAGATGTGGTGGTGCTGACCGTGGGGGCAGGTGTTGGTGGTTACCAGGGTTTTGCACTCGTTGCAATAGACGAACTCGCTGACCGTCTCGATATCCAGATCAAGGCCTGTTAGCTGGTCAAAAATGGTACTGATCTTTTTCTTTTCGTAGTGCATCCCCAACCCTGCGTGGTTCTGACCGACGATAAACTTCGTACAGCCGAAGTTCTTTACGGCGATGGCATTAAGAATGACCTCGTTGTTGCCCGCGAAGATGTAGGTATTCTCCAGCGGCACCACAACGATCTTTTCGCTAGGCAGGAAGTTTTTGACAAAATAATCGACCGTCGCCCGGCGCAGATCATAGTTGATCAGATCGTGCAGATAGGGTTTGGAGAGGAAGATCACCATCAGATCGCACTTCTCCAATGCCTGGCGAATCATCCGCTCATGGGCACGGTGCAGCGGGCGAGCAGCCATGACCATCCCGGTGATGTTCTTGGCTTCCAGTCCCGCGACCTTGGCCTGGACACGGCTGACCGCTTCGCTCACGTCTTCAAAATCCACCTCGAACGCTCCGGAGACCGCCAGATTGCCCAGACGTTTGAGGGTTTTCTGGATCCCGGGGTGGGACATGTCGGTGGTTTTGTAGATGTTTTGCACACGGGCAATGGGGTCGATCTCAAAGACCTCTTCAATCGTCAGGCTGCCGCACTCTTTGCTATCGCATACGAGGGTGAGTACGTCGCCGGGTTTGCTGCTCTCCAATACCTCTTTGTTGCGGCGTCCGCTAGGGGCGAGAATAAAGGAGAAGGGAAAGGAGCAGCCGTTGTGCATCCCGCTCTCATCAACTTTTTTGGCTTCGGCGCTGTTCATCAGCCCCTTGACGGGGGCGAGGATCCCCAGTTTCGCCATGCTGAGCGTGGCTACGGCCTCTTTGTCGATATAAAGGGTCTTATTTTTTTGCATTTTTCTTCACAATTCCATATTTTTTTCGTTTTTCCCAAAGGGACTTACGGGAGATGCCCAGCTTTTTGGAAAGCTCGGTATCGGGAAGTTTCTGCTGGTGGCTGATCAGCACGTGTTTGACATACTCTTCGATGCTGAGAATGTCGCCGTCGTCATAAGATTTATGGTCGGTCTTAATCTCTGTGGTGGCGATACCCTCCACCTCTTCGGCCATATCCGTGGAGCAGATGATGACGTTTTTGCCTTTGACCGACTCAATCAGCTTGGCCTTGTCCGCTTTTTTAAGTTGCTGGAAATCGCTCAGGTAGAGCAGCGTCCCCTTGGGCAGGCGGGCCAGTCCTTCCCAGTCCAGTTCGCGGTTGAGATGGATAAACTCAAAGCTGAGGTTCTTCTTTTTGGCCAGGGAGTAGGCGAAATAGTCCGCACTCTTGGCATGGTTGGTCTTGATCAGCAACGGCAGCTCGGTGCTGATGCCGTCGTCGAGCTTGATTCCGGCGAAGGTGTAGTCGATGTAGTCGGCCAGAATACGGTTGGCTTCCTTGAGACGGTGGTGATTTTTAAAGTGCTCGATCTTGCGGATCAGCTCCTCGATCATGAAGGGCTTGAGGATATAGTCGCTCGCTCCGGCCTGCAGCGGCTTGGAGACGGTGTCGTTATTGATATAGGAGACCATCAGAATAATGATGGCGTATTTGTACATCTCGATGACGGGATAAAAGTTCTGATCGGAGATATTGGTCGAGAGCAGAACGACATCGAAGGTCTCGTTGCGCTCTGCCTCTTTAAGGGTACTGGCAAACTCGCACGTATACCCCAGGTCGATCAGTTTCGCCGCAATACTCTGGGCGAGATACAGCTCGTTTTCTACAATTAAAACTCTCATCTTTCTTGCATCCAATCAAAATATTTCAAGGTGGCCGTCGCCATGACAGCCACGCCCTCTTTGCGCCCGACAAAGCCCAATTTCTCCGTCGTGGTCGCCTTGACATTCATCCGTGAGGAAGGAATGTGCAGCAGTTTCGCCAGTCGCACGCGCATCTGCTCTTTGTAATCCCCCAGCCTGGGGGCCTGCGCCATTATGGTCACATCGGCATTGACCACCTCGTAGCCGTAGCGCTCGAGTCGTACCATCACCGCGTCGAGCAGCTGGGCCGAATCGGCGCCCTTAAAGGCCTCGTCCGTATCCGGAAAGAGTTCGCCGATGTCACCGGCCCCCGCCGCACCCAGCAGGGCATCCACCAGGGCGTGGATCGCCACGTCGCCGTCTGAGTGCGCCTTGAAGCCGTAGGGCACCTCGATGGTGATGCCCCCCAGTTTCATTTCGCGCCCCTCTTCGAAGGCGTGGACGTCAAAGCCGTTGCCCGTCAGGGTGTGTATGGCCGGCGGCTTGATGCAGCCGAGGTTGCGGATATCGCCGCCGTGGGTCAGTTTGCCCGCCGCCTCGTCACCCAATACGTAGTGCACCGTCCCGCCGTGGGCGGCAATCAGGGTGCTCTCGTCCGTAAAGAGGCGGTCGCTTTTGAGGGCGGATTTTAGCAGCGCCGTGCGGGAGAGCTGCGGGGTCTGGATACGCTTGAGCGCATCCCGGTCCACCGGCTCGCTGCCCAGCAGAGTCGTGTCCACCACCGGCAGGTAGGGCACGACGCAGTCCGCCCTGCCCCGTTCCGCCAGAAGACGGCCCAGCAGTTTCTCATCCACACAGGCCCGGGCCACATCGGTTACCAAAACGTATTCGCTGGTAACATGCTCTAAAGCTAGCCGCAGGGAGTCCTGCCGCTCCGCACCGCCCTTTACGACGGTTACGCCTTCGGGTGCATAGTGTTTCATGTAGCTGGCGTCTTCGGGCAATGTCGTAACAATGCACCGTTCAAATCCGCCGTAGGCCAACAGTTTCTCCGTCACCACCTGCCACAACGGATCGTCTCCGGAGCGAAGCCACTGCTTGGCAACCGGGCGGCCAAAGCGTGATGAACGACCCGCCGCCAATATAACCAGTGAGATTGTTCCTGACACGTCCTCTCCTAACAAGTGTTACTAAATTATACACTACCCAATCTTTAAAAGCTATGCGTTCTTCTTATAATTTACGTGAAAATCACGGAGTTTCGCGCTAGTTTCGATTAATCAGACAAAATTTATCTTTTTTTGGTATATTTCGGATGGAAACGGGGCTCCCGTATTCCGGAAAGTATCACTGCCAAAAAGCAGAATCATAGTTATTTTGTGATAGTTTTCCGTAATTATCAACGTAAGGAACGAGCATGAGAGCAGCGTGGATTGAAAAACGCAAAAACGACCCCGTCAAAACCCAGATGTACTATGCCAAACAGGGCATCATCACGGAAGAGATGGCTTACGTAGCCGAGGTCGAAGGGCTCGAACCCGAAACCGTACGCAGCGAAATCGCCCGGGGACGACTCATTATCCCGGCCAACATCAACCACACCAACCTCAAGCCCATGGCCATCGGTATCGCGGCCAAATGCAAGATCAATGCCAACATCGGGGCATCTGCCCTGGCCTCCAATCCGCAGACCGAGGTGGAGAAGGTGGATGTCTGCCTCAAATACGGCGCCGACACCATCATGGACCTCTCCACGGGCGGTAACCTGAGCACCATCCGCAAAGCGGTTATCGAACACTCCACCGTACCGATCGGCACCGTGCCGATCTACCAGATCGTCGACGAGGTCAAAAACCAGGACATTCTCAACCTCACCATCGAAAAGATGCTTGCAACCATCGAAGAGCAGGCCCAGCAAGGGGTGAGCTACTTTACCATTCACGCCGGTTTTCTGCTGGAGTTTATGCCCAAAGTGGCGCGCCGAAAAATGGGGATCGTCAGCCGCGGCGGCAGCCTCATGGCGTCTTGGATGATGCACCACCACCAGGAAAACCCCTTTTACCAGGCCTATGATCAGATTCTGGACATCTGCCGCAAATATGACGTCAGCCTTAGCCTGGGTGACTCCCTGCGCCCGGGCTGTCTGGCCGATGCCAGCGACGAAGCGCAGCTGGGTGAGCTGAAAATCCTGGGGGACCTGACACTCCGTGCCTGGGAAAAGGACGTGCAGGTCATGATCGAAGGACCGGGGCACGTGCCCCTGAATCAGGTCGAGTACAACATGAAGGTCGAACGCACCCTCTGCCACGACGCACCCTTTTATATCCTTGGGCCGCTGGTAACGGACATCTCCCCCGGCTACGACCACATCTCAAGCGCCATCGGCGCAGCGGTGGGCGGCTGGCATGGTGCCAGCATGCTCTGCTACGTCACGCCCAAAGAGCACCTGGGTCTGCCCAATCAAGAAGACGTGCGCAACGGGATCATCGCCTATAAAATCGCCGCCCACGCCGCCGATATCGCCCGGGGCCGCAAGGGTGCCCGCGACATCGACGACGCCATGAGCGACGCGCGCTACGCCTTCGACTGGAACAAACAGTTCGAGCTGGCCCTTGATCCGGACCGAGCCCGTGAGTTCCACGACGAGACCCTGCCGCAGGACGTCTTTAAAGAGGCGGAGTTCTGCTCCATGTGCGGACCGAAATTCTGCTCCTACAAAATTACCCAAAACATCGTCGAGCAGTTTGGCGACGATGCCAAAAACGCCAGTTAAAGGAATTATTATGACCGTTGAACGTATCAAAGAACAACTCGCAACCGTTTTATACCCCGGCTTTGAAAAAGATATTCTGACCTTCGGATTTGTTAAAGATGTGCAGACCGACGGTACCAACGCGACCGTCGTGGTCGACATCACCTCCAGCGCTCCGGAGGTCAGCGAACAGATTAAAAACGAGATCGAACTAAAGCTCTCCAAGCTGGGTGCCGCGCAGGTGTTTGTCACCGTCAATGCCCCCAAAGCTCCCCGCGAAACATCCAGCCGCGGGAAGAACATCGCCCCGCACATTAAAAACTTCGTCATGGTCAGCTCCGGAAAGGGCGGCGTGGGTAAATCCACCACCACCGTCAACCTGGCGATTGCCGCGGCGATGCAGGGCAAAAAAGTCGGTATCCTCGACGCCGACATCTACGGCCCCAATATCCCGCGGATGCTCGGTCTGCACGGACAGGCTCCGGAGGTCGAAGGCAACAAGGCCAAGCCTCTCGTAGCCTACGGTATCGAAGCCATGAGTATGGGGATGCTGATCGAACCCGGCCAGTCCCTGCTGTGGCGAGGGCCGATGATCATGAAAGCCGTTGAGCAGTTCTTTAAAGATATTCTCTGGAGCGATCTGGACATTCTCTTTATCGACATGCCTCCGGGAACGGGCGACGCACAGCTGAGCCTGGCCCAGAGCGTTCCGGTCACGGCGGGTGTCATGGTCTCCACACCCCAGACCGTCGCCCTAGACGACGCGATCCGCGGTATGGATATGTTTGACAAACTGCATATTCCGATCGCCGGCGTGGTGGAGAACATGAGCGGCTTTATCTGTCCGGAGACGGGCAAAGAGTACGACATCTTCGGCAAAGGCACCACCGGCGAGATGGCGGCCAAGTACAACACCGTCGTTCTGGCCGAGATCCCCATTGAACCGGCTATCCGTGAAGGGGGCGACAGCGGCAAACCGATCACCTACGCCCACCCCTCCAGCGAAACGGCCAAGCGCTACATGATGGCGGTGGAGAACCTCATCAAAAAGCTCGACGCCATCAATGACGAAGGCGGCGTGGACAACACGTCCATCCAGCCCACCATGGGCGTCAACGGGGCACCGTCCGCCTGTTCCACCGCAGGAAAAGCATCCTCCGGAGGGCACAACCATAACCACGGCGGCGGCAGCTGCGGATGCGGTCACTAAGACCGCCCTCTTTTAAATCATTCTCTCCGGAGCGGCGGTTTTCCGCCACTCCGACCTTACGACTTTTTATTGAGCATCTTCTCCAGCAAATTCATCATCGTATCAATCGTCTTGCTCTCACTCTCGCCGATCCGTTTGGCCAGGGCGATAATCCGGTTTTGTTGAGCACTGCTTAAGACCACGCCGTCCAGACGGACGATCTCCGGATCGTTGGCATCTTCCATCTTGCGCAGTTCCCGGTACTGGTAGATTTTCTCTTCCAGAATCTTCGGGTCGGGTTTGTGGCGGACCGACTTGTAGCCCAGCATCTTGCCGTCTTTAACCAGCGGGCTGACCGTGGCCTCAACCCAGTAAAACTTGCCGTATTTGGTGCGGTTTTTGACATAGCCCTGCCACTTGTTGCCCTGCTTGATCGTCTCCCACATATCCTTAAAGGCGGACTTGGGCATATCCGGATGCCGGATAATGCTGTGGGGCTGACCGATGAGTTCGGACTTGTCGTATTCGCTAATGCGGCAGAAACTGTCGCTGACATAGGTGATAATCCCCTGCTTGTCGGTGCGAGAGACGATAAACTCGTCGTCTTCGATGAGCACTTCTTCTTCGTTCGTCATATTCAATACGTTTCCTTCTTATGCCGTGAGATTGGCCAGGGTGATGCGGTTGCGCCCGGACTCTTTGGATTTATAGAGGGCGTGGTCGGTCTCTTTGTAGATGGCGTCACGGTCCCTGAAACAGCGCTCGCCGACAATCCCAAGCCCCATGGATACGGTCACATAGGGTGAGGCGCTGTTGCCCTTGTGGGGGATCCCCATGCCCTCGATCTCCCGGCGCATGGTCTCGGCCAGGGCCTGCGCTTCGTCCAGGTCTTCGACCTCGGCCAGCGCCCCGAACTCCTCGCCGCCCAGACGGAAGACCCGCCCCTGCTCCGGAGGCATGGTTCGCTCCAGGGCTTCAGCCACCGCTTTGAGGGCGTTGTCCCCCTCCTGGTGGCCGTAGGTGTCGTTGTACTGTTTGAAATGGTCGATATCCATGATAATCAGCATGCATTTATGCTTGGCGCTGCGTGACGCAGCCAGCTGCTCCGGAAAGACCGTATCAAAATAGCGGCGGTTATAGAGCCCCGTCAGGCCGTCTGTGATGGAGAGCATCTCCACCTTTTTCTTGGCCGTAATATCCTGACGGATCGCCGTATAGCCCAGGATATTGCCGCTGTAGTCCTTGTCCGGGGTAATGGAGACGTCGACCCAGTAAAATCCGCCGTCTTTTTTGCGGTTTTTTACCTCGCCGTGCCAGGTATCGCCGCGGGAGATGGTTTTCCACATATCGGTATAGAGCGATGCGGGCATGTCGGGGTGGCGCACGATGTTGTGGTTGCGCCCGATCAGCTCCTCCTTGCTGTATCCGGATATCTCCGCAAAGGCCTGGCTGACTTGAATGATGACCCCATCCTCGTTGGTGGAACTGGTAATGATCTGACGGTCGATCAGATCAAGGTATTTGAGGTTGATCTCCTCGATGCGCGCATCGTGGATAAAGGTGGCGATCAGATCGGTCAGTTTGTTGAGAATGTTTTCGTCCAGTTTGCTTTTGCCCTCCGCAAAGCCGAGCTGACAGACGGCTACCAGACCGTCCTTGTCCAGTAACGGGATGGTAGCCAATCCGGAGGTTACCGTACGCTCCAGGCCGATGGTTCCTTCCGAGTCATGCGACAGGTAGTCCGACCACACGACCTCCTGCTGTTTGGCCGCCTCGCCTAGCAGCCCTTCGCCCAGACGAACCAAAGGTTTTAGCGTGGCTAAATTGACTCCGTAGGTTGCCCCCAAGAAGAGTTTGTTGCTGCTGCGGGCATAGATGTAGATCACCCCCTCCAGCGCGCCGAAGCGTCGGATAAGCACGGAAAGGGCGTGGGAAGCGACCTCCTGCAATCCGTGCGCACTGATCATGCCGCTTTTCAGGGTGTCCATCAACCCCAGCTCTTCGTTCAGTTCCTTCTCCTTGCGGAAAAATTGGTTAAAACTGCGCATGAGCGCCATAATGATAAACCCGATCAGCACCACCCCGCCGAGCACGGCCAGGGTCCCCACGACGGCAACTTTTTTCAGCGAGCTGATGCGCGTTTCAAAATTCTCATCCAGCATCTTGTGGTTATTGGCATGGAGAATGTGGATTTCGTCAATCACCTGGCTGAGACGGACAAAAAACTGCCACG
>QKHD01000256.1 GCA_003250175.1 Helicobacteraceae bacterium | reverse complement strand
AACGGCTCCCTTCCCCTTCGGCACTCTCCAGCATCAGCTCCGAGCCCAGGAGTTTGACGAAATTGGAGCTAATCGTCAGCCCCAGCCCCGTGCCGCCGAATTTTCGGGTGATGGAGTCATCGGCCTGGGTGAAGGCATGGAAGATATCCTCCTGTTTCTCCTTGGGAATGCCGATGCCGGAGTCGCGGACGCTAAAGCGCAGGGTGCAGCGGTCTGCGCGCTGTTCGATCAGCTCCATGACGATGTGGACAAAGCCGTGGGGCGGGGTGAATTTGATGGCGTTGCCGATGAGGTTGGAGAGCACCTGTTTGAGGCGCAGGGCGTCGGTGGTGATGCTCTTGGGCAGGCGCGGGTCGGTGAAGGTGATGTAGTCGATCCCCTTGTCCTTGGCGACGGATTCGAAGATTTCCAGGGCGGGAAGGAGTTCGCTCATGGGGCTAAAGGGGGCCTTTTCCACCGTCATCATGCCGCTTTCGATCTTGGAGATGTCGAGAATGTCGTTCACGATACCCACCAGCGTTTTGGTGGAGTTTTTGATGATACCGGCGTAGCGACGCTGCTCGTCGTCGAGGTCGCTGTCGCTGAGCAGCTCCGTAAAGCCGATGATCCCGTTCATGGGGGTTCGGATTTCGTGGCTCATGTTGGCCAGGAAGTTGGCCTTGGCGATCTCCGCCGCCTTGGCCATGCGCAGGGCCTGTTCCAGCTCCGTAATGTCGGAGAGGGTGACGACGTAGAGCTCTTCGTTGTTGTAGGAGAAGCAGTTGGCTTTGATGGAGAAGATCTTGGGCTGGCCCAGCTTGTCGATCATCTTGACCCGGTGCTTTTCATTCCCCGCTTCGATCGGTTTTTCCAGCCAATCCATGCGGCTGCTTCCGGAGGAGTAGATGTAGCCCTCTTCCTTGACAAAAAGGTCGCAGATACAGAAGTGTTTGGATTTAAGATCATCAAAGTCGACAAAATCGAAATAGTCGAAAAAGCGTTTGTTTACCTGCATCAGGCCGTTGGCTTCCGAGGTCAGGGCGACGATGGATTCCTGGTTGTTGAGGATTTCGGAGGTGAGTTTTTCCCGCCACTCCAGCTCTTTTTGTTTCTGGGAGAGGAAGGTGATGTCGACCCGCAGGGCCATGTATTCGATGATCTTGCCGTTTTCGTCAAAGATGGGGAAGATGGTGCTGTCGACGATGTAGGTGTGGCCGTCCTTGGCACGGTTGCGCACGATGCCCTGCCAGATCTCTCCGGATTTGATCGTTTCCCACATCTGGGCAAAGGCCTCCTTGGGCATCTCCGGATGGCGGATAATGTTGTGAGGGCGGCCGATAAGCTCCTCTTTGGAGTAGCCGCTCATCTCGCAGAACATGTCGTTGACGTAGGTGATAATCCCCTTGGGGTCGGTTTTGGAGAAGATAACCGTGTGGTCCACCGCCTCTTTGTACTGGCGCAGGATGGAGGTGTTCTGGTTGAGGTTGCGGGTGGTGGCGTTGATAAGATGGGCCATACCGGACATGGTCCGGATATAGGTGGCCGCCGCGTCGTCCTCGGTGAAGGCGTATTCCGGAGCCTTGGCGGACACGTTGCTTTCCGAGAGGATCAGTTGGGTGTTGGAAAGGTTGGAAAAACGGCACGGCTGGCCCGGGGATTTGGCGTATTCGCCGTAGGTAAAAAAGCCGTTGACCGGAGCGATGGCCTGAAGGGGCTCGATCTCCCGTCGGATATTGACGGGAATAAAGATGCGCCGTGCGCTGGAGGCGAAGGTAAAAATCGTCTCTACGGGTCGGGCTGCAATATCGGCGTAGTTGGCTTCCGCCGCCGCCTGGATCGCCTCAAACTCCCCGTAGCCGAAGGAGAACCGCTCCCCTTCAGCGACCTTTCCGGAGAAGAGAAAGCCGGTCTCCTTTTCCAGCACGGGGATGCGCGCGATGCGCTCGCCGTTACGTTTAAGCATGATGGGGAAGTGGCTGATGGCGTCAAAGAAGTTGCCCTCCGCGGAGCGCCCGAGATACTCTTTGTAGATGTTCCGGATGGGCTGGCCGTCGACCTGGGCAATGAGATTATCCTCCGCCTTGGTCACGGTGAACTCCTGGCCCAGGGTTTGCCAGTTAAAGAGCGTACGGACCTCTGCTTGCAAGGAGGATGACGAGAGGCTGAGGGCCACCAGGTGGTTTTTTAGGATTTTCGTTCCGTGAATGACAAAACACCCCGTATAATCGTGCCCGTCGCCCGCCATACCGCCGGCAATGCAGAGGGATTCGCCCATGGCACCGAAAAACTCCGCTACTGCTTCACCGCCCAAAGTGATGCCGCTGGAGAGTACCAGCAAAGCCTTGGTATCGGAGTGGATGAGGGCGGCCTTGGCGGTATTAAAGTCCTGGAGTCCGGAGAGGAGGATACTCTCCAGACGGACATCGTCAAAGAGGGTGACGGTGATGGCAAGACTTTTAGACAGAAGCGTACCGTCATGGATTTCACCCGCGGTGGAGGCTCCGATGATATGGGCCTGGGGGAGGGCATTTTGGATGGCGGCAATTACATCTTGGATGGAGGAAATCCGGCTTTTGTCGCTGTAGAGTTGTACAAGGACACTTTGCTCCGGACGGGTCGGCAACCCTTTTAGAAAGTGCTCCAAGGAGGTAAGGTCGCGGTAAATGGTACTATAACTCTTCATCTAGCTAAGCGGCAGCGTGATACGGAAGCCCGTCGCATGGCCGCTCTCCTTCCAGAATTTAAGACTGCCGTGCATGTTCTGCTCGATGATGGTCTTGGCCATGTAGAGGCCGATGCCGATCCCTTTGCCCTGTTCTTTGGTCGTGAAGTAGGGGTTGAAGATCTTGTCCAGAATCTCCGGATTAATCCCGCTGCCGTCATCGGCCAGGCTGATCACGGCACGGCCCTCTTCCAGTTGAAGGGTGATGTAGATGTTGCCGTAGCGGCGCCCTGTGGCTTCAATGGCATCTTTGGCGTTATTGAGCAGGGCGATCAGCACCTGTTTGAGCTCGTTTTCATAACCCAGAACCCGTACGCCGTCGCTCTGATCGTCCAGGTGGGTTTTGATGCCGAAGTGTTTAAGCTGGGCATCGAGAATCCCCAGAACGTCATGGATCAGGGCACGAAGCTCGAAGTGCTCCATGGTCTTGGAGGTTTTGAAGTAATTCCGGAAGTCGTCGATGGTGGTGGACATGTAGTTGATCTGCTTCATGGCGCGATCGACAAACTGGCGCAGGTAGCGTTCATTCATCTCCCCGTATTGGTAGGCATCCAGGGTGTCCTGGACATTGAGCGAGAGGGCGTTAAGGGGCTGGCGCCACTGGTGGGCGATGGCCCCGATCATCTCACCCAGAGCCGCCAGCTTGGACTGCTGGATAATGAGCTGTTCTTGTTCCCGGCGCTGGGCCAGTTCGTGCTCAACTTTGTCCTGAAGACCCTGGTTGAGGGATTCGAGCTCCTCTTTGTAGAGTTTCTCTTTGGTGACGTCGCGCACCATGACCAGAACGAGGTGCTCGTTTTCCATGATGACGGCTGCGTTGGAGACCTCGGCGTAGAAGATGCTGCCATCCAGGGCAACGAGCTTCTCCTCGATAATGGGGGAGACGTGGTTCTCCGTGGACATGGTGATTTTAATACGCTCCAGGACCATGGGGATGTCATCGGGATGGACGAGGTCGATGGCGGGCATGCCGATGAGTGCATCCAGGGAGGGTGCTTTGAGCAGTTTGATGGTCGCAGGGTTGGCGTGGACGATTACCCCGTTCTTATGGAAAAGAATCGCATCGGGCATGTTTTCGACCAGTTTGTAGGAGAGTTCACGGGCGGACTTGAGGCTTGCTTTGAGCTTGGTATCGACTCGGGTGACGCGGTAGACGACAAAACGTTCATTGTTTTCATTGATGGAAAAGGCATGGATATCGTAGGCCTCAGTATGGCCGTCATGGTGGCGCAGGGAGACGGTACGGCTGACGGGGGTTTCGCTGGTTTGCAATTGATTAAAAAGAATAATGGGTTCTTCCGGAGCCAGAAAGTCTTGGAGCGTCATACCGATCATATCGGTGTAGCCGAAAACTTCCAGAGCACTGGGGTTGGCATAGACAAAAGTTTGGTGGGCGTCAACAATGGCGACGGGGTCGTCGACATGCTGAACAATGGCCTTAAAAAGCGCGTCGCTTACTGCCAT
>QKHD01000333.1 GCA_003250175.1 Helicobacteraceae bacterium | reverse complement strand
AGATTCTCCCCCACTCCTTTAAGATCAAAGAGCCAGATATCCGAATAGGTCAGCACCGCCACGTAGCGCTCCTTCGGATCAATAGCGGCGTCGGTCACCTTATCGCCCAACTCCCGTGAGCCCACGACACGGGCAAGATCCGCCTCCGGATCGACCCGGTAGAGGGTGCTTTCCGTGTCGCTGCGGTGCTTGGTGAGTAGATAGATGGTGCCGTTACGCACGATCATCGCCTCGCAGTCGTAGTTGCGTTTGCCCAGTTTGGAGGTCTGGTCTTCATAACGAAAGGCTATGGTGCGCTCGACTCTGGCGGTTGTCGCCGTACGGGGGTCGGGCTCTTTAATGATATAGAGACGCAGATCGTCCCGCAGGCTGTGGTTATTGCCGAAATCCCCGATAATCAGCCGATCCGGAGCCCAACGCTCCAGGGCTTCCCAATCGACGTGACGGGCTCCGGAGATCGTAATCGTGCGGCTCTGTGACGGATCATGTTGGTTAACGGCAAAAATACGGGGGGTGTCTCCGGAATCGTTATGGGTCCAGAAAAAATCCGGATCCGCTCCGGAGAGGGAGAGTCCGGAAGATTCCCGGACGATGGAAGTATCCAGATGCCCGAAGGGCTTCTGGGCGGTGCCGTCGCATCCTACGAGCAACAGCGAAGAAAAAAGCGGTGCGACAAGACGCACCTCAGGCAACCACCGAATCGGGGCCGGCCGCCTTCGCCTCTTCGAGACGTTTTTCCGCAAGGATCATCATGTCGCTGACGCCGGCGATGCTCTCGTCAAAGGCGACCACGCCCACGCTGATGGTGTAGGCGATCTGGTGGTCGGGGATATTGATGGGGTTTTCCCGGATGATTTTCTGCAAACGCAGCGCCGTCACCTTGGCATTTTCATGGGGAATCTTCGGCAGCAGAATCACAAACCGCTTACCGTCGTAGCGGGCCAGCGTATCGGTGGTGCGGATGGCGCTGTTTAGGGTCTGGGCCATGGTGCGCAGCAGTTTGTCACCGGTGAGGTTGCCATGGGTTTCATTGATGGTACGGAAGTTGTCCACGTCGCACAGCAAGACGGAGAAGGAATCTTTATAACGTTTGGCCACGAAAAACTCGCGCTCCGCCAGCTCCAGAAAATAGCGGCGGTTCCAGGTGTCGGTCTGGAGGTCTTTTCGGGTGCTGAGGTAGAGTTTTTGATCCAGTTTCTCGATTTTCACCTGGGAGCGGAAGAGAAAATAGAGCACGACCGGGAAGATCACCGCCGGGACGATGACCGAGGAAAGGATCGCTTCAATATGGATGGAAGCGAAGAAAAGAATGGAGAACACAACCGTCGCACTCAGGGAAAAGAGGACGATGATAATGGTAAACAACACGGTTGTTTTAACGATATTCTCTTCTTTTACGGTAAAATTGAACATGGTGGTTTTTCCTTGCATTGTGTCACTTTTGTGGGGGAAGTATAGCACGAAGCCTCAAAAGATTTTTCCCTTTTTTCTCTTTATTCTTAAATTTTACTGAATTTCAGCTAATTATAAGTTTAACTCTCTATAATTCCGTCAAATATCTGAAAACTAAGGATTACGCAGTGAAAAAATTCACCGAAAGCGTTAAAGCCAGCGAAGTAACACGTGACTGGGTTGTCGTTGATGCAGAAGGCAAAGTATTCGGTCGTCTGATGACTGAAATCGCTACCCTTCTTCGAGGTAAACACAAACCATACTATACCCCCAATGTTGACTGTGGCGATTACGTCATCGTTATCAACGCATCCAAAGCCAAGATCTCCAAAATGGCCAAACTGGACGCGAAAGAGTACCACCGACACACCGGTTACTTCGGTGGTGTGAAGACTGAAAAACTGGGTGACCTTCTCGAAAACAACCCTGAAAAACTTTTTAAACTTTCTGCACGCGGTATGCTGCCTAAAACAAAACTGGGCAAAGACATGCTGAGAAAACTCAAAGTTTACGCAGGCAGCGAACACCCCCACACAGCACAAGTAAAGGCATAAGGAATGGCAAAACAAGTATATGCAACCGGTAGACGAAAAACTTCTATCGCAAAAGTATGGCTGACACCGGGAACCGGTAAAGTAATCGTTAACGGTCAAAACCTGGACAGCTGGCTGGGTGGACACGAAGCGATTAAACTGCGCGTTATGCAGCCCCTGAAACTGACTAAGCAAGAAGAGAGCGTGGATATCCGCGCAACCACACTGGGTGGCGGTTACTCCGCTCAGGCTGACGCTCTTCGCCACGGAATCTCCCGTGCCCTGGTCAACTTCGAAGAAAACTTCCGTACCATCATCAAGCCACACGGCCTGCTGACACGTGACGCTCGTAAAGTTGAACGTAAAAAATACGGGAAGAAAAAAGCTCGACGAAGCCCACAATTCTCCAAGCGTTAATCGATCCCCGATTATCATGCCGACCCCGCATCGCCTTACTTCGATTTTTCGAAAGGGCGTGTGGGGTTTTTTATTTTCTGCCCTTCTGCTTCAGGCCGACACCAAGCCGCTGCAGCTCTCCATCTCCAGTTATCCCAGCCGTCTCAATCCCCTGCTTGCAACCGACAGCGCCAGTTCTTCCATTGCCGATTGGCTCTTTTCCGGCCTGCTTAAATATGACAAAGAGGCCCGCATTGTTCCGGACATGGCGGAAAATTTCTATTTCAAAGACAGCAAAACCCTGATCATTACCCTTCAAAAAGGGCTCAAATGGCATGACGGCGTGGAAATCACCGCCGAGGATGTGCTTTTTACCTTTGACACCATCCGCTCGCCCAAACTCTTTACCCCCTACACCTCCTCCTTCCGCAATGTCGAGAAGGTTGAACTTATCGACCGCTACACCGTGAAAATCACCCATAAAAAAGCCTATTTCAAAGCCCTCGAGACCTGGATGAGCGCCATCATCCCCAAACACATTCTCGAGAACGATCCGGACCTGATGACCAGCCGCTTTAATCAGCACCCCGTCGGCTCCAACAGCTACACCCTGGAGGGTTTTGAAATCGGCAAGGATATGGTGCTAAACGCCTTTGACGCCTACCTGCCCCACCCGCCCCATATCGGCAAAGTAATCTACCGCTACGTGCAGGACCCCTCCACGGAGTTTTTGATGCTGCAATCTTTTCAGCTCGACGTGGGCAGCCTCACGCCGCTGCAGGTCGAACGCCAGATTGACGCACGCTTTAAAGAGCACTACCACATTGTCGAACAGCCGGCCAAGGCCTACACCTACCTGGGCTTTAACCTCAAACGCAAACCCTTCGACGACCTCCGGATTCGCCAGGCGATCCGTCTGGCCGTTGACAAGCAGGAGCTGGTGGATATCCTCTTTTTCGGTCACGGCGAAGCGTGCTACGGACCCTTTTTGGAAGGGGCCGTAGGCTTTAACCCCAAAGCCAAGGCGCCCGCCACCGACTACGCCAAGGCCCGTGCCCTGCTTAAAGAGCTGGGGTATGACGCGGCCCATCCGCTGCGTTTTACCATCACCACCAACGCCGACAACCCCACCCGACGCTACGCGGCGGAAATTCTGCAAAACCAGCTGGCCAAGGCCGGTATCGAAGTAACGATCAAGACCATGGAGTGGCAGGCCTTTTTGCAGCGGGTGGTTCACGGACGGGATTTTGACACGGTGCTGCTCGGCTGGTCCCTGCCCCTCATGCCCGATCCTTTTAATGTCTGGCATAGCAGCAGCGATAAAAAGGGCGGCTTTAACTTCATCGGCTACAACAATCCGGAGGCGGACCGTATCATCGAAAATGCCGAGAGCCTCATCGACCGCGACCAACTGGATCAGGCTTTTCAAAAGCTCTTCGGCATGATCGTGGAGGATGCCCCCTATATTTTCCTCTACATCCCCAATGCGATCACGGTGGTCAACAAGGCAGTCTCCCCCATCGAGCCTTCCATTACCGGAATTTGGCATAATAAAAACGAATGGATCAAGAGATAAACAAAGCCGCCGCCTCAACGGGTTATAAACAAAAACTCTCTACAGTATACCTATCAAGTAACTGAGAGGAAGGTATTCATGGCCGAGGTAGTACTACGGGATGACGATTTTTTGGTGTCCGAGACGGACAAGAGTGGGAAGATTC
Organism: Helicobacteraceae bacterium; assembly: GCA_003250175.1. GTDB lineage: Bacteria > Campylobacterota > Campylobacteria > Campylobacterales > SZUA-545 > SZUA-545. The sequence goes on along the minus strand of QKHD01000333.1, from coordinate 73 downwards.
GGTTTGCGAACGAGGATTTTTGCCGATTGGCAGGCTACAAGAACGAGGAGCTTGTAGGTAAACCGCACAACGT
>QKHD01000375.1 GCA_003250175.1 Helicobacteraceae bacterium | reverse complement strand
GCCATTTTGCGGATTTCCCACAGGGCGGATTTATTGCTCCGGAGGCTGAGGAAATTTTGCAGGCTGCGGGCGTTGATGGTCCAGCTGAGTTCGGTTTTGTAGGATTCGGGAAGGCAGTATTTGGCCACGTCGTTGGAGATACCCTGATCTAAGACCTGACGGAGGTTTTCCAATGCCTTGATGCTCATCTCATCCACCAGTTTGTTGTCGGTGAGTACGAGGTATTTGGTGGCACGGAGTTTATCTTTGATGTCGAAGGGGGCTTCATCCTTGAGCTCTTTAAGGGTATATCGGGTGCTTTTGACCGAAAGGCTGGCCATACGGTGGCGGGCCAGTTCCTGCAGCAGGGCGCGGCTGATCCCTTCGATGTAGAAGGAGTAGTTGAGGTGCTCCAGGGTTGAAGCATGCTTGAATTTATTGCCGACGCGATCGATGAGATCACGGTCTTTTTCGCCGCCGTTGTCGCTTTTGTCAAAGCTCTGCCAGCAGGTGCGGATGGCGTTGGAACAGATGGTCAGCGGTGTGTAGTGGTTGAGAGTGATTTTCACGGTGGTCCCCCAATTTGAATTTTTCGATTATAGCAAACCGCGGATATGAGAGGGGCATTGTTGACAAATCGTCATAGGGAGTATTTTCTTGATATCAGTCAATTTTCGGTGCTGAAAAAGATGCTACCATGTAAGCTTACCTTTAAGGAAAAGGGTAGCATCAAATTTTAAAGGGGAACGACATGTCAGTGACTAGACGAGACTTTCTCAAGACCTCTGCCGCAGCATCGGCCGCCGCAGCGATCGGGATGAGTGTTCCAAGTGAAGCGTTAGCAGCTCAGAATGAAGCAGAGAGCGGCTGGCGTTGGGATAAGGCTGCGTGCCGCTTCTGCGGTACGGGATGCGGGATCATGCTGGCGACGAAGGATGACAAGATCGTTGCCGTCAAGGGTGATCCGGCGGCTCCGGTCAACCGCGGGCTTAACTGTATCAAGGGCTACTTCAACGCCAAGATCATGTACGGTGCGGACCGCCTGAAGCAGCCGCTCCTGCGGATGAACGAAAAGGGCGAGTTCGACAAAAACGGAAAATTCGCCCCCGTCAGCTGGAAGCGGGCCTATGACGAAATGGAAAAACACATCCGGCGAGCACTCAAAGAGAGCGGTCCGGAGGGTGTGGGGGTCTTCGCCTCCGGACAGTACACCGTCATGGAAGGCTACGCTGCCCAGAAAATGATGAAAGCGGGCTTCCGCTCCAATGCGTTGGATCCCAACGCGCGCCACTGTATGGCCTCGGCGGTCGTGGGCTTCTACCAGACCTTCGGCATTGACGAACCCTCCGGATGCTATGACGATATCGAACTTACCGATACCATCGTTGCTTGGGGCGCCAATATGGCGGAAATGCACCCGATCCTCTGGTCCCGCGTCACCGACCGCAAACTCTCCAATCCGGAGAAAGTCAAAGTCGTCAACATGTCCACCTACCGACAGCGGACATCGGACCTGGCGGATATGGAGATCATCTTCTCCCCCAACACCGACCTGGCGATCTGGAACTACATCGCCCACGAGATCGTCTACAACCACCCCGAAGCCATCGACTGGGATTTCATTAAAGAAAACATCATCTTCGCCGCAGGACCGGTTAATATTGGTTACGGTATGCGACGCTCCGACGAAAAATCCGTCAAAGAAGGCAAATACTCCGCCAAAGAGATGGAAACCGTCGGCAAAGAGATGGAAAAAGTCGTCTCCGAAAAAGAGGCCCCTGCCCTGGAGCCTTACGGCTACAAAGCCGGCGATGTGATGAAAAACATCCCCGGAACCCTCAACCACTGGGAAATCTCCTTCGAGGAGTACAAAAAATCCCTCAAACCCTATACCCTGGATTACGTAGCGAAAATATCCAAAGGTGATCCGGACGAAGATATCGAGGAGTTCAAGAAAAAACTCAAAACCCTGGCCAGCCTCTACATCGAGAAAGGGCGCAAGATCGTCTCCTTCTGGACCATGGGGATGAACCAGCACACCCGCGGAACCTGGGTCAACACCCTCTCCTACAACGTTCACTTCCTGCTGAACAAGCAGGCCAAGCCCGGCTCCGGAGCTTTTTCCCTGACCGGTCAGCCCTCCGCCTGCGGTACGGCGCGTGAGGTCGGTACCTTCTGCCACCGTCTGCCGGCAGATATGATGGTCGCCAACCCCAAACACCGGGAGATCACAGAAAAAGGCTGGAATGTGCCAAACGGTACGATCAATCCCGTAGGCGACCAGCACATCATGAAAATCCACCGGGATATCGAAGACGGCATCATCAAGTTTGCCTGGGTGAACGTCTGTAATCCGTATCAGGATACGGCCAGTGCATCCCACTGGATCAAGGCGGCCCGAGAGATGGACAACTTCATCGTCACCTCCGACGGCTACCCCGGCATCTCGGCCAAGGTTTCCGACCTGATCCTGCCTTCGGCCATGATCTATGAAAAATGGGGTGCCTACGGCAATGCCGAACGCCGAACCCAGCACTGGAGACAACAAGTCCTTCCCGTCGGCGATGCCATGAGCGACACCTGGCAGTGGGTGGAACTCTCCAAACGTTTCACGGTCAAAGACCTCTGGGGCGAATCCACACTGCGAAACGGTACCAAGCTTCCCGACATTATCGCCGAAGTGAAAAAGATGGGCTACAGTGAAGATACGACGATGTTCGACATCCTCTTCGCCAACGACCGGGCCAAGAGCTACAAACTCGACGCCAAGGACCCGATCCAGGCCGGATTCGACAACAGCGAATGTCTGGGTGACAAGCGGGGTGTTATCGGTACGGACGGCAAGGAGTTTAAAGGCTACGGCTTCTTCCTACACAAGTACCTCTTCGAAGAGTACGCGGACTTTGGCCGCGGCCATGCCCACGACCTCGCGGACTTCGACACCTACCACCGGGTACGCGGTCTGAAATGGCCGGTTGTGGACGGTAAAGAGACCCAGTGGCGCTTTAATACCCAGTACGACCCCTACGCCAAAAAAGCCAACCCCGAAGGGGAGTTCGCCTTCTACGGCAAACTGGCCAAAGCTTTGGTGCCGGGCGATCTGAAAGGGCCGCAGGGCAAAGAGAAAAAGAGCCTGGAGAACAAGGCCAAAATCTTCGCCCGCCCCTACATGGATCCACCCGAAATGCCGGATCAGGAGTACGATCTGTGGATGTCCACCGGACGGGTTCTGGAACACTGGCACAGCGGAACGATGACCATGCGGGTTCCGGAGCTCTACCGGGCCGTTCCCGAAGCGCTCTGCTACATGAATCCGGAGGATGCGAAGGCGAAAGATCTCAAGCAGGGCGAACTCTGCTGGGTCGAATCCCGACGCGGCAAGGTCAAAGCCCGGGTCGAAACCCGCGGACGAAACCGTCCGAGCCGCGGTCTGGTCTATGTGCCGTGGTTTGACGAAAAGGTCTTTATCAACAAGGTCTGCCTTGACGCCACCTGCCCCATGTCCAAACAGACGGACTTTAAAAAATGTGCGGTGAAAGTCTATAAAGCGTAATGCTTTAAAGGAGGACGGCAATGGGCGAACAACAACCATTTGAAAAGCTCAGTGACCGGCGCAAGTTTCTCATCCACATGGTCCAGGGAGCCGGTTTCGCGGCGTTTGGCGGTCTGGTCTGGAGTGCCTATATCGACGAGGCCAAGGCGGCGGAGTTGCTGCTTCGGCCCCCCGGTGCACTTCCGGAGGCGGACTTTTTAAAAACCTGTATCAAGTGCGGCATGTGCGTCGAGCACTGCCCCTACGATACGCTCAAACTGGCAAAACCCGGGGAGAACAAACCGGTAGGAACCCCCTACTTCACCCCAAGGGAGGTACCGTGCTACATGTGTACGGATATTCCGTGCGTACCGGCCTGCCCGACGGGTGCATTGAAGCGTGAAACCGTGAGCCTACCGGGCCTGCCGGAACAGCTGGATATCAACGCCGCCCGCATGGGTCTGGCGGTGATAGACGAGGAGTCCTGTATCGCCTTCTGGGGGATACAGTGCGACGCATGCTTCCGGGCCTGCCCACTGCTAAATACGGCGCTGACCCTGGAGTTCGAGCGCAACGAGCGCACGGGCAAGCACGCCTTTTTAAAGCCGGTGGTACACAGCGAGTTTTGTACCGGCTGCGGGATGTGCGAACACGCCTGTGTGACCAAAAAGGCAGCCATCTATGT
>QKHD01000345.1 GCA_003250175.1 Helicobacteraceae bacterium | reverse complement strand
ATTTATTAATATAGGTAGAAAATATCCTCGATTTATTTTTTTAAGTAATAACAATTATCATATAATTTTTTATTATTAAAAATAGTGGATGAACCAGCTTCATAAAACAATCTGAATTTTTTCGGAAAGATAAATAAAATATATTTGTTTTAAACAAATCGGGCTATGCTTTCATAAGTTTTCATTATAAAGGAGCTAGCATGAGAACATCTACGAAACTATTATTAAGTGTTGCCGCGTGTACCACTTTGGCCAACGCAGCCTACCATCCCGAAGTGCAATTTGAAGCACCCAAAGATACCAGCGACTTTAACGGAGTGGAACTCAAGAGCAAACTGGACCTGACCTTTAACTATCAGTTGCTTGAACATGACTTTACCCGTACCGGAAAAACGGTTCAGGAAATCCAGTCCGGTATGATCTTGCCAACCGCCGACCTGGACTTTGACGCCAAAGTCATGAAAGGGTTTAACACCAAGCTGGAAGTCATGCTTTCATCCCACCACCACAACGAAACCTACGTCAAAGGCGGCTACGCCACCATCGACAATCTTGACTTTATCACCCCCGGATTTCTGCAGGGTCTGATGAATGATCTGACGGTGAAAGTGGGTGTCGACGACATCAACTTCGGTGACTACCACTACCGCCGAACCGACAACGCCGACGTCTTCCGAAACCCCTTTATCCTCAACACCGGGGTTGAAGCCTATATGCAAGCCGGTTTTGTGGAACTGCTCTACCGTATTCCTGCTGCCAACATGTTTGTCATGTACGGTATCACCAACGGCCAGGCCAATCCGGACGATACCAAGGCCGGTGACGGCAAAGGTGCGGAAGCCCACTATTTCAAGATCGGCTATGACAATCAGGCGGCGACACGTCTGCGTGTAACCGAATCCTATTACACCGTCAGCGACACAACGAAAAACTCCTTCTACAGTGGCGACAAAGCCGGTACCGTACCCCGGGAAATTTTCAACGACACCACCTCGGCCACGACAACCGGTACCAGCGGAAACGATTTTGGTTCCCTGTGGAATCCACTCGCTATCTTCACCACCAAATTTGACTTCTCCGTCTCCTCTACCAACCTCTTTGTAAAAGCCGGCGGAACAGAATTTTTCGGTCTGGTGGAGCTCTTGAGTGCCGAAGATGCGACCAAGACCATGGACATGGTCCACTACAGCGTGGACGCGGTTCAGCGCTTTGGTGAGAACGAGCGCTTCTACGCAGCCGTTCGCTATGAAAATGCAACCACCGATGTCAAAAATGACACCGTAGATAACGAGATGACCCAAATCCAGGCAACCCTGGGCTGGTTCCTCTCCCCCAATGCCATGATGAAAGTCGAATACGTCAAGCAGGAGCGAAAAGGCTTTGCAACGACTGGCGATCTCAATACCGCGGTCTATGACAACGGCGAAGCCTCCTTCGACGGCATGATGGTCTCTGCGGCCCTGAGCTTCTAAGGATCACACCATGAAAAAACTTTTGCTGTTGCCGCTTGTCGCGTTTCTCTCCATGGCTTACGCAGCCGACAGCAGAATTGAGGTTCACGGAACCTCGACCCTGCATGACTGGATGATGGCCTCCGAAGAGGCGACCGTCGAGATTCAGCGCGATGCGGACAAAATCACCAAACTCATCGTCAAACTGCCCATCGAATCGCTCAAAAGCGGTGACGGCAGTCTGGATGACAATGCCTACGACACTATCTACGATGCGGGTATCGCCAAGGGCGAGTCCATCATCTTTACGCTGCAAAGCCATAACGATGACGGCACCTTTAACGGCACCTTCTCCATCGCAGACAAAAAACAAGCGGTGCATATCACCCCGGCAAACGTGACATCCAATGAGATCAACGGCACACTGGTTACCCAGATGACCGCCTTCGGCCTGAAACCGCCGACCTTTCTCTTTGGTGTCATGACCACCGGCGACGAAATCGAGATTAAATACTCCGTCAACCGCTAAACACCATTCCGGAGCCCCTGCCCTCGCGGCAGGCTCCGAAAACTCCGCTCCCTTACTTCGCCGTGAAAAACGGCTCCATCGCACCGACGATAATAAAACCCGCCACGATACCGGCCAGCGTATAACCGGCCGCATGCAGATAGCTTTTTTTCAGCCGGGCTGTTTTTTCCGCTTTTGACATCTCCGAAAGCTGCTCGCTAAACGGTGCTTTCTCCTTCGGCCCGAAATGGAGCACGCTCCAGACGGCCAGAATCGCCATGGAGACATTGTTTTCCCCCACGCTTACCCCATAAAGGGCCGCACCGATGGAGGCTGCGTAGGTCAACATCAGGGTTTTGAGCGGGTAGGCGTACCACGGGTGCACCGCCGTCAGGTAGATGACAGCCCCGGCGGCGAAGAAGGCTCCGGAGTAGAGCCGCGCCGTGTCGTTCAGCTGGCAGAGGTACCCCACGACAAAGACCAGCGGGATCAGGGCGATGCCCGCCTCTTTTGCCGTGTAGAGACGCGTGCCCATCCTTAGCGGACCTTGCCCTTGGAGGACTGAATTTTGTTGATGTAGAGGTAGTCGATGTGGATGTGCTGCTCTTTGGGCAGGCTTCGGCTCAGGGCATCCATCGTGGCGGTGAAATCCGCAAAGAGGTAGTTGGCCATGCTGCCGGGGATCGGGTTGATCTCGTTGAGATAGACCTCATCGTCAATCACAAAAAAGTCGCACCGGATCAGGCTGCCCGCAAAACGGGTGCCGTAGATTTTGCGGAAGGCGTCGCGCATCGCTTCGGCGGTTTTTTCCGGCAGGTCGGCGTCTTGGGGTTTTTCGCTGCGGTTGAAGTCGAGGTACTTTTTGTCAAAGTCCAGGAACTCCTCTTTTTGCGGGTTTTCGATGATGGAGTAGTTCCACTCGCCTGTAAAGCAACCGGCCAGGTTGTACTCGTGCACGCCGGCCACGAAGGGTTCGACCACGATGTCCGTGTCAAACTCGAAGGCCACGTCCAGGGCGTAGTCCAGCTCGGACGCTTCCTTGACGATGCTCACCCCGATGGAGCTGCCCAGACGGGCGGGCTTGAGGATGATGGGAAAATCAAACCGAATGCTTGCCTCTTCGCCCCGTCTGATCACCTGGTAATCCAGCATCTTCACCCCAACGGCCTGGGCGTACATCTTGGTCAGCTCTTTGTTAAAGCTCACGGCACACGCTTCGAGCCTTGGCCCGATGAAGGGGATTTTGTAAAAGGTGAGCATCCCGGCGATCTTGCCGTCTTCACCGTCGCCGCCGTGAATCAGGTTGATGATCGTGCCCGTATCGACCCTCTTGCTTCCAAATAATCCGGAGGTGGTAAAGCCGCCGTTGGCAAGCCCCAGTTTGGCATCTTTCTTATAGGCTCCGGAGCTAAAGTGGTTGGACTTCATCTTATCCGCCGGGATCTTGTAAAACTCCCGATCCGCCGAGACAAAGATAAAGCCAAGCTGCTTGCCTTCCAGAACTTTTTTGAGGGTGATGGCGCTGACAACGCTGATCTCGTGCTCGAAACTCGATCCGCCGAAAAGAATGGTGTATTGCTGACTCACGTAACTTGCTTCCTTATGTTTGATTATTTCTGAAAATAGCGCAGAGCCTCTTTGACGAGGCTCTCCGTGTCGCTACCCTGGCACTTGGAGAGGGTCTTTTGGATGACGTCCTTTTTAAAGCCCAGGGCTTCCAGGGCCTGGGTCGCCTCGTCGAAGGCGCGGGAGGCCGGGGCCGCCTCGCCCATATCCACCACGAAACCGCCCAGCTGCACCAGGATCACCCCCGCACTCTTGGGCCCGATACCGGGAACCCGTTTTAAGGAGGTGATGTCCTTTTCGTCGATGATCCGGGCGAAGGTGGCGGGCAGGAAGGTCGAACAGATCGCCATGGCCACCTTGGGGCCCACGCCGTTGACCTTTAAGAGCATCTCGAACATCTTCCGCTCATTGGGGTCCATGAACCCGTACAGCGACTGCCCGTCTTCCCGGACGATGTGACTGGTATGGATCAAAATATCGTCGCTCTTAATCAGCGAATAGCAGTTGACGGAGATATACACCCGGTAGATCACCCCGCCGGGGGTCAGCAGATCAATATACGACAGCTCCCTGGCGAGCACTTTTCCCTGTAGTCCGATAATCATAATAGCTCCACGTCGACGTTGTAATCATTCTCCCCGACCATACGCAGGGTCAGGGTCGATGGGCCCATGCCCACCTTGGGGATATACTCCACCACCCCCTCC
>QKHD01000077.1 GCA_003250175.1 Helicobacteraceae bacterium | reverse complement strand
CAAGTCCAAGCCCTTTGTCATGGGAACCTACGGCATCGGCGTCAGCCGCCTGGTCGCTGCCATTATCGAGCAGCACCATGATGAAAACGGCTGCAAGTGGACCATCGAAAGCGCTCCCTATCTGGTGGACGTCGTTACGGCCAACGGCAAGGATGAGGTGCAGATGGAACTCTCCGAAGCGATCTACAGCCGCCTGAACAGCGCCAAAATCAGCACCCTCTGGGATGACCGCAAGGACCGTATCGGCTTTAAGATGAAAGACTATGAGCTGATCGGTATCCCCTACGCCATCATTGTCGGCAAGGAAGCCGCCGAGGGGCGGGTCGAGCTGGTCAGCCGAGATACCTTGGAAAAAGAGGTGCTAAGCGTAGACGAAGCCATTGAAAAAGTGAGTCTGGCATGCCGCTGCTGATCGGCTTTTTGCTCCTTCTGTTTGTGGAGGTGATGGTTTCGAGCGAATTTGCCTCCATGGTGGGCGGGGTGGTCTTTTTCTTTGAGATTATCCTGGGCTTTGTGGTCGGCGCCTTTATCCTGGCCAACTTCCGCTACGCTATTGTGGAGCAGATCAACAACTTCGCCTTTGGCAAGATCAGCCAGGAAGAGCTGATTTCCAAGGGTGTTTTCTCCCTCGTTGGGGCGCTGCTCATTATGCTTCCGGGCATTGTGAGCGACGTGATCGGTATTTTGATGCAATTCCAGTGGTTTGCGGCCTTTGCAGCCAAAAAACTTTTCCGATCCTCCGTGCACATGGGGGATTACACACAAAGGAGTGAACATGATTACATTGATGTCGAAGTGGTCGAAGAAGACGATCGCAGCAGCGGTCCTTCTCTTAAGCGTTAACGGACTTTTCGCCTCCGAAGCAGCGGATAAAGAGCTGATCAGCTTTATCAAAAGCAGCATCCGTCAGGGTGACGGCGTGGTCTTGAAAGATGTCTCCATCGCCTCCACCTCCAGCCCCAAATTTCTGGGTGGCTGGGAAGCGGTGATCATGAAGATGGATTTTAACATCAAGGGCGAAGAGCAGACCCGTTACGAAGTGGTCTTCCGCAGCGGCCGGATGGTGAGTTTTGACATGATGGATATGCAGACCAAGCGCTCCATCAAGCCCAAGTTCTCCCCGCCTCTGGATATCAGCCATTACAAAGCCGACCGGATTATCGCCGGGGATGCAAGCGGCAAGGCCAAGCACAAGATCGTGGTATTCAGCGACCCGCTCTGCCCCTTCTGCCTGGATCTGGTTCCGGATATTATCAAGTTTGCCCAGGCCAACCCCAAGGACGTGAGCCTCTATTTTTATCACTTCCCCATCGCCAGCATCCACCCGTCATCGCCTCTGATTATCAAGGCGGCCATCGCGTTGGAGCTGCAGGGCTACAAGGATGTGGTGGGCAAGCTCTACGGCGCGGAGTTTAACTACAAAGTCACCGACCCGACCGAGGTGCTGAAAAACTTTAACAACCATTTCGGCTCCCACGTTACCCTGGATGATGTGCAGGACCCTAAGGTTCTGGCGCACTATAAAGAGGACTCCGATATCGCGGCCAAGCTGATGATCTCCGGAACCCCCTCCGTCTTTGTCGACGGCGACAAAGATATGGACCACACCCTCTTTGAAAATCTGAAAAAAACCCTGAAATAGGAAGGAAGAACCGTTGAAAAAACTCGTCATCGCCAGCCGGGGCAGCAAGCTCGCCCTCTGGCAGTCCGAACACATCAAATCCCGCCTGGAGGCACTCTATCCCGGCATGGAAGTGAGCATCGAAATCTACAAAACCCAGGGTGATAAAATCCTGGACGTGCCTCTGGCCAAAATCGGGGGCAAGGGGCTCTTTACCAAGGAGCTGGAAGAGGCGATGCTGCGGGGCGATGCCCACATTGCCGTCCACAGCCTCAAAGACGTGCCCACACGGTTTGAACACGGTTTTGTACTGGGTGCCATCACCAAACGTGAAGATGTCCGCGACGCCATGCTGAGCGAAAAATACGCCTCCATCGACGCCCTGCCCAAGGGTGCAGTAGTCGGCACCACCAGCCTGCGCCGCAAGATGCAGCTGTTAAAGATGCGCCCCGACCTCTTTATCAAAGACCTGCGCGGCAATGTCCAGACCCGTATGGAAAAGCTCAAAGACGGCCTCTATGACGCCATTATCCTGGCGGCGGCGGGAATGAACCGTCTGGGGCTTCGCACCGAGGTCAAGCACCTGGTGGCCATCGACAAGGACAAGATGATTCCCGCCATGGGCCAGGCGGCCCTGGGGATCGAATGCCTCAACGATCCGGAGATTCTAAAAATCCTTGAACCGCTCAATGACGAAGCGGCTCTGGTGGAGACGACCATCGAACGCACCTTTATCGACGTGCTTGACGGCGGCTGCCAGGTACCCATCGGCGTTAACGCCAAGATGTACCAAGACGGCAAGATCGACGTCGAAGCGGTGGTGGGCATGCCCGATGCCAGCGAGATGATTCACGAGCACATCGTCACCCACAAAGACCACTACAAAACCGTGGGCGCGGAACTGGCCCAGAAGTTTATCGCCCAGGGTGCGCGCGAGATTCTCAAACGCGCCGAAGCGGTCGCCTTTAGATAATCCCCCGGCCCAGGTAGAAGACCAGCAGTACCAGGGCCAACACCCCCAGGCGGTAACCAAACCGCCCCCAACTCCCCGCCTTTGCCGAAAAGTAGGGGCAGTAAAAAAACATCCCCAGCAGCAAAAACGACGCCAGCAGTTTAGCCACCATCATCCATGAAAAAAGCAGCTCCGGATGGGCGTAGAGCATGCTGCCTCCGGAGAGAATCAGCGCCAGGGCCGCCAGCCCCAGCCAGGGGCGGAGCGCCTTGTAAAAAGCGGTGGCATTTTCGCTGTGGGCGGCTAAAAAACGGCGGAAGGCCAGGCGGTCTAAAATGATGAATCCACCCAGCACGGCCGCTGCTACCAAATGTAAATACCCAAGCCCCTCAAAGCCCATCATTAACCCGCTTTTTTTTATTTAATGATACAATACTTGCTTTGATACGCATCCCTTTGCAGGGGGGTGTGAGACTATTTTTTATTGATTTTGAAGGATACAAATATGGCTGATGGCGCATTAAAAAAAGTTGATCCGGAGTCTCCGGAATTTAAGGAAACTTTGGAAAAAACCGTTACCTTTACGGACAAGGTACTCAAGCAGTTCGGGTTTGTCTACCACCCCGACGCGGAAGTGGTTCAGAGCGTGCAGTTCGGTCTGACCCGCAACAAGCTGATCTACGACAAGCGGTTCTGCCCCTGTTTCTTCGTAACGGGCAACAAGGAAGAGGACCGCATCTGCCCCTGTAAACCGGCGCTGGAAAAGGAGATCCCCGAAGAGGGCAAATGCCACTGCGGTATCTTCTGTACTCCGGAATTTGCCCAGGCCCAGAAGATGGAAGAGGCCCTCGAAGCGGCCGTTCACCAGCACTCCCGCGGTCTTTCCAAGGAAGAGTGCGAGCTGCTGCTTAGCAAAGAGCAGTTTGACAGCAGCGAGCTGGAAGCCCTTCTTGAAGCCCGCAGCCTCGGTATGGTGAGCTTCCAGCTGGTGGACGTTCGTGAATGGATGGAGTACAAGAGCGTACGCATCAAAGGGGTGGATCACCTGGTGCCGACCACCAGCTTCTATGAGTCCATCAAGGCCCTGAGTGATAAACAGACCCCGGTCATCGTCTATTGCCACGTAGGCAGCCGCAGCGCCTACTGCCAGAATATTCTTAAAGACCTTGGGTATGCACACGTGGGCAACCTGACCCACGGTATCGTCTCCTACCAAGGGGAAATGGAGCGAGGATGAAACGGATTGGCACGGCGTTTTTAACACTTTTGCTACTGGGCGGCACCCTGGCCGCCATGGAAGAAAACTACCTGATTCGCGGCGAACGGGGGCCAGCCGTTCAAAAGATCGGCGAGGCAGCGAGCAAAGATCTTAAAGAGCTGCTCATGTCCAACCTCAAGGCGGAACTGCGAAAAGTCGGCACCCTAGGGGCGGTCACTTACTGCTCCAAAAATGCCCAGGGTTTGACCAAAATGGTCAGCGAACGCTCCGGAGAGGGGGTTCGCGTCAAGCGGGTTTCACAGGAGAACCGCAACAGCGCAAACAAACCCGATAATGCCGATGCCTTCGCCTACGCCTATTTTGAGAAGTACCTCAAAAAAGAGGGGCACTACCCCCAGAACTTTGTGCTCCGGATGCGCCACAAGCTCAATAAGGATATCGAGGTTTTCCGCTATTTTGAACCG
>QKHD01000372.1 GCA_003250175.1 Helicobacteraceae bacterium | reverse complement strand
TTGCCTGCCGGCACAAGCCGGTGGGTGAAACCATCGTCGTAGAACCCCTGCAGGGCTTTGAGCTGCTGCGTGACCTGGTGATCGACGAAACCCCCCTGATGCACAAACAGCGCAAGGCCCAAGCCGCCCTAAGCTCCAAAGCGAATTTTACTCCCACCATGGAAAACCGCACCAGTTACGCCAGACAAGCCACCTGTATTGAGTGCGCCTCCTGCTACAGCGCCTGCCCGGTCATGGCAACGGATCCAGAGTTTATGGGGCCCTATGTGCTGACCAAAAACCTCCGGTATCTTTTGGATGAGCGTGAAGGCGCTGAAGGGGCGAAACTGGCGGCGATTCAGGACAAGGGCGTATGGGACTGCATCCTCTGCGGCGACTGCGCCATGGCCTGCCCCATGGGGATCAACTCCAAGATGGATATCAGCATTTTGCAGAGCAAAAGCATGCAGGCCGGCTACGCCAACCCCAACCCACCCTCCTTCGGGGGTGGTTTTGGCGGAGGTTTTGGCTCGTTTGACGGCTTCACACCTAGCTTTTCCTAAACCCGTCCCCCCTTTGAAAAAAAGCATTTTTGTGTTACACTCCCCTCACTATTTACTCATCAACTGCTAGGATTTTTTTACATGGGACAAACGATTACAGAAAAGATATTTTCCGACCACGCCGGAAAGGCGGTTTATGCCGGAGATATCGTCAAATGTAACGTGGACATGACCATCGGAAACGACATCACCACGCCAATCTCCATCAAAGCTTTCCGTGACAGCGGCGCCAAGAAACTGGCCAATCCGGACGGATTCTCCATCGTACTGGATCACTTCATTCCCGCCAAGGACATCGCCAGTGCCAACCAGGCCAAGATCAGCCGCGAGTTCGCCTACGAGCACGACCTGAAATACTTCTTCGACGAAAAAGACATGGGGATCGAACACGCCCTGCTTCCGGAGAAGGGTCTGGTCGTCTCCGGAGACGTTATCATCGGTGCGGACTCCCACACCTGTACGCACGGCGCGCTGGGTGCCTTTTCAACGGGTATGGGCAGTACCGACCTCGCCTACACCATGATCACGGGGAAAAACTGGTTCCGCGTTCCGGAGACGATCAAAGTCGTCTTCTCCGGAAAACTGCGCCCCAACGTCACGGGAAAAGACCTGATCCTGGAAGTGATCCGTCTGATCGGGGTGAGCGGTGCGCTCTATAAAGCCCTGGAGTTTACGGGCGACACCATCGATACCCTGCCCATGGATGACCGTTTCAGCCTCTGCAACATGGCCATCGAAGCGGGTGCGAAAAACGGGATTATCGCGGCCGACGCCATTACCAAAGAGTTCCTGGCGGATAAGAATCTGGCACGCGAACCCAAGTACTTCTACTCCGATCCGGATGCGACCTACTGCCAGGTGATCGAGATCGACGTCAACAACCTGGAACCGGTCATCGCCTACCCCTTCCTGCCTTCCAACGGCAAGCCCCTTTCCAAGGCGGTTTCCGACGATATCAAGATCGACCAGGTCTTTATCGGCAGCTGCACCAACGGGCGCCTCTCCGACCTGCGCATTGCCGCGCAGATTCTGAAGGGTAAAAAAGTGGCCCGACACACCCGTCTGATCATCACGCCGGCGACGCAGAAAATCGCCCTGCAGGCGGAGAAAGAGGGCCTGACCGATATCTTCATCGAAGCGGGCGCGGTATTTAGCAACCCGACCTGTGGTGCCTGTCTGGGCGGCTACATGGGGATTTTGGGTGCGGGGGAACGATGCGTCTCCACCACCAACCGTAACTTTGTCGGCCGTATGGGAGACCGCACCAGCGAAGTCTACCTGGCCAACTCCGCCGTAGCAGCCGCCAGTGCCATCGCCGGCAAAATCGCCGACCCGAATAACATCTAGGCTGCATTGTGTTTGACCAGGAGCTGATTGAGGAGCTAAAAAAGCTGACCATTCTCTATGTCGAGGACGAACCCGATGTCCAGACAGCCCTGGCCTCCATCATCCGCCGCCGCAGCGGCGAACTGATTTTAGCCTCCAACGGTCAGGAAGGGTATGAGAAGTTTCTCTCCGAAAAACCCGACCTGATCATTACCGACATCAAGATGCCCCTCATGGACGGCCTGGAGATGGCCAAGAAGATCCGTGAACACTCCCGGAGCATCCCGATCATCATCACCACCGCCTTTAACGACACCAGCTTTCTGATCGATGCGATCGACACGGGGATTAACCAGTTTGTTCTCAAACCCATCGACAGCCAGAAACTCTTTGCCTCCATCATGCACTGCGTCCGGGAGATCACCTACGAAGCCCGCCTCGAAGAGACCAACCGTGAACTGACCAAAAACCTCAAGATGCTGACGGAGTACCGCAACGCCGTTGAGGTCAGCTCCATCGTCTCCATCACCGATCCGGAGGGTCGGATCATGGAGGTGAATGACGAGTTTTGCCGTATTACGGAGTTTTCCCGCGACGAGCTTTTGGGGCAGACCCACCACCTTATCAAGTGCGACGACGAAAACTACGATCAACAGAAAAAGATCAAGGCGGCCAAGGCCGATAAGAAGATTTTCAAGGGTCTGATTAAAAACCACAGCAAATCGGGCCGTATCTTTTTTGTCGACCTCACTATCGTGCCGATCCTGGATCAAAACCATGAGGTGATCGAATACGTCGAGCTTCGCAACGATGTCACCAAGCTGATCGAACAGATCCACACCGATCCGCTCACCGGCTTTCCCAACCGTGCCGCCCTCTCAAAAGATATCAAGCTGCACGATGCCCCGGTGCTGCTCACCATCAACCTGGATTCCTTCAAGGACATCAACGACTTCTACGGTAATGCGGCGGGGGACCGGATTTTGATCGAGGTGACGGCTATTTTGGACAAATATATCCGGAATGTCGATGGCGCCAAGCTCTATAAACTCTCCAGCGACGAATTTGCCGTCTTGCTGGATCGTCAGGATAAGGACAAGTGCTTCCTTCCGGAGATTTTAAACAACCTCATCGAGAAGAACGAATTCGACATCAACGATACCAAGATCAATCTCAGCGCCACCATCGGCTACAGTTTTACCAAGAAAAACATCATTGCCAATGCGGACATGGCCCTGAAATACGCCAAGGCTCACCATATTGATTCCATCAGTTTTGAAGATGTCAGCTTCGTGGAAAAAGAGCACGAAAACAACATCATCTGGTCAAAAAAACTCAAAGAAGCGATCTTTGAAGACAAACTGGTTCCCTTCTTCCAGCCTATCGTGGATAACAAAACCGGCAAGGTGGTTAAATACGAAGCCCTGATCCGAATGATTGATCTGGATGACGTGATTGCCCCCTTTAAATTCCTCGATATTGCCGTCAGGGCCAAGCAGTATCACAAGCTGACCAAGATCATGATCGACAAGGTTTTTGAGACCTTCAAAGACAGCGAATACAGCTTCTCCCTCAATTTCACCGCCTCCGATGTACTCAATGACGATACCCGGGGTTACCTGCTGAACAAGATTAAAAAGTACGGGATTAGAGAGCGTTTTATCGTGGAGATTCTGGAGTCCGAAGGGTTCGAACGCTACGACGAGATCAAATCGTTTTTTAACGAGGTCAAGGCCTTGGGCTGCAAGGTGGCCATTGATGACTTCGGAAGTGGCTACTCCAACTTCCAGCACATCGTCAACCTCAACGTTGACATTATTAAAATCGACGGCAGCCTGATTAAAAATATCGTCAATGACGCCAGCTCCCAGATCGTGACCCAGACCATCGCCCAGTTTGCCAAGCAGCTGGGTATTTCAACCATTGCCGAATACGTCCACTCCAAAGAGGTGCACGACAAGGTTATTGAACTGGGAATCGACTTCTCCCAGGGCTACTTCCTAGGCGAGCCGGCTCCCAAACTCCTCTAACGATCAGGGCTTGGAAAAGCTCTGATCGCTGTCAATCTCTTTGAGCACATACATATTGGCCGACGTGCTGTAGGTTGCATCCTCCGGAAAAACGCCGTAGTAGATTTTTCCCTTGATACTGTTGTAGATATAAAAGACCGTGCCCTCATACTCCGGAGCGTAGTTGATAATGGCAACCTGCCCGTCCGTGGCATTGGTATCGGAGAGTACCGCCGTGTACGGTGTCACCTGGGACAGGGTGGTGTTTTTAGGACTGTAGGCCATGGTGAGCGTCGTACTGTAGGTCGTGTTGGCATCGTCTACCCGTAGCTGCACGCCGCTGTCGCTGGGGTTGCCGTTACCATCCAGTACGGCGCTGGGGTTGTCTCCCGTAATATCAAAGGCCATCGGTTCAC
>QKHD01000097.1 GCA_003250175.1 Helicobacteraceae bacterium | reverse complement strand
ACGGCGTTGATCTTATCCTCCGGATCGATGGTTTCAAAGCGTGATGAGGCGGCAAGGGCAACCCACGGGAAGGTTTGGGAGACAATCTGCTCCGTACAACCGTGGGGGTAGGACGCAAGGTAATCGGTCAGGCCGGTTGCCAGCAGGAAAGGAGAGGAAGAGGCCGAAACACTTTTGGATGCCAGCTGCTCAAAGACGTTTCGGTCCGAATCCAGGGTGGTCGGCTTGCTATCGTAGCCGGCCTTGATGGTCGTTTCATAGTTTTGGGCAGGGCGGATGCTGAGCGTAGCCGTTCGGGTCTGCGTTACCCCGTTGTAGGTGGCGCGGAAGGTAATTTTACCCTCGCCCAGGGCATCACCGGCTTTTAGGGTGAAGCTCACCTTGTCTTCGTTGCCTTCGGAGATCTTCTTTTGTACGGTGTTTTTGGATGCAAGGGTCAGGTTGCTGCTGGTTTCGACGGAGATATCCACCGCGGCATCGGTTCCGCTGCCTTCCATTGCATTGCTGACACCGACGGTGACGTCAAAGGTGTCTCCGGGAGCGGCTACGGTAAGAACATTGGGGCTGAGGACAAAGGGACCGCGTACAATGGTTTTTGTCTGGGTTGAGCCCATGGCCGATTCACTGACGGCGACGGCCATGATTTTCAAAGCACCGTTAAACGCATCGGGAACGGTATATTCAAGAACACGCTCCTGGGTGTCGGCATCGATAATTCCAGACCAGTAGACCGCCGGTTTGTCCTGGGTGCGTTGGAAGGGGTTGAGGTTGGCGCCCAGAGCGCTTTTGGCCATGGCTTCCATCCCGCCGCCCACACCGGCCGCTTCGACATAGCGGCTGAATTCCGGAAGAATGAGATCAAGCATCTGGTAGGTTCCGACGTTGAGGGCTCTCTTTTTCAAAAAGTGGTTCAGCGGATCGGGCAGGGTATATTTGGCTACCTGCAATATCCCCTCGTTAACGGCAAAGACGGCAATTTTTGCCTTCCGGTCGGCTTTGTAGCGGATAGAGAGGGTCTCTCCCGGTTTAATCAACTCCGGTGTTTGGAGCTGAAGGGCGATCCGGCGCTTTTCGCTGTTGATATTAAAAGGAACCACCGCGTAAGAAAGGGGTGAGGTAAAGATCTCTTTGGACGCCAGGGATCGCACAAAGGTAACGTTGACGTAGGCATTGCCCTCCATGCCCTGGGGCAGGGTGATGTATTGCAGGGAGCTTTTTGTCGTCGTGCTAAACCACTTGTGGGCGTAGACCTTGTCCGATTCAATGGTGATCAGGCCCGTTCCGGTGTAGGGAGCGACAATGTTCAGCTCTAGTGTTTCCCCCGGTTTGTAGGTTGTCTGATCGAGCTTGACGGAGAGCTCGGCATTTTTTTCCAGCGCGCCGCTGGTGTTGCCTTTGGCCGCCACGTAGTAATCGATACTGGAGAGCAACGCTCCGGATGCATCGGTAACCTTCACGGTAAAATCACCGCCTTGCTGGGTGTCCAGGGTGATCTTCGCCCCATCTTTGGTGATGGAAAAAGGCTCATTGGCGAGGGATTTTTTCTTGATGACCGTTTCATACTGGTAGCTGCCGTCGCGTTGCCGGGTCAGAACGGAGACGCGCTCATTGTAGATGCGTTCGATCCGGAGATCGTTCATGGCGATGGTGTTCAGCTCCGGATCCACGGCGATAAAATGCAAGGATCGCTCCTGGGCTTTTTTCAGGTAACCAAGATCACCGTCGGCTTTGACCCCCAGCATCTGTTTGGCATCGGAAACCAGCGCCGTTGCCTTGGCCCGGACACTTCGGCCGCCGTCGGGCTCAAACCCTTCCGCTTCAAAATCTACACGGAAGCCGCCCTTGTCAAAGGGAAGCCGAACATCAAAGGAGGCCTGGCCGTTGGTGTCGGTTTTGATATCGGTAAACTCCAGGGTTTCCGGACGCCGTACCTTCTCATCAAGAAGGGGTGAGATAAACCGGTAGTCGGCAAATTTGCCAAAGTGAAACTCGATCGGCGTTGCGGTTGCCTCCGCTCTAACGTTTCTATCCTGAGCCGGTAAGCCGAAAAGATTGCTCAGGGAAACTTCCGCTTTGATATTTTCCATGCCGATCCATCCGGAAGCGACATGGGGGTTGAAGCGGGTTTTGATCTTCATGGTGTCCGGCTGAAACTCTTCAACGGAAAAGGAGGTTCCGCCGAGGTAGTTTTCCTCTTCGTATTTTGCCTCGGCAAAGGCACGTACGGGCAGGTAGACGCTTAGGACGTAAAGACCGGTGGCATCCATAAATGAGGTGGGCATATCAATTTCAAAAAAGCCGTTTTTATCCAGGGTGAAGTCCTGCTTATAGACCAGTTTGTTTCTGGGATCAAGAATCTTCGCCCGGACAACGGTTCCGTTGGCCAGATTGAAATTCCCCTGTCGGACGACAGCGGCGAGGTGCACCCGTTCGCCGGGGCGGTAGATGCCACGGTCTGAAAAGGCGAAAGCAGTGAGTTCACGGTCTTTATCCGTGGTTGAGGTTACGCCGCCGATATCAAAACGGGAGTAGTTCAGCCCGCGATCGAAGCCTTCGTAGGGGATGAAGGCAAGATCACTCCCTTTGCGTGCGACGATAACCGTGGGTGCCTGGGCATGGGTAAAGCTCTCCAGGTTGTGGATGCTCAGGTCACCGCCTCCAGAGGTGACTCCGGAATAAACAGGCAGACCGTTTTTACCCAATACGCTGATGCGGGCACCTTCTACCGCCTTTCCGGAGGCAATGGATTCGACAAACACATGGCGGCTGCCGTCTGCCGCACGTTTGACCAGCATACCCATATCGGTGACAATCACCAGCCGTCGGTCTTCCAGGTAGTGATCACGTCGGTTCTTCTTGAGGTTGTAGTCCTGCACATTGACCAGGAAGATACCGCTCCCCTGATTTTTAAGGTATTTGGAAATATCGAGGGAGGCGTAGTTCTGATCCTTTGGATGCTGATTGGCCAGACGGATCAGCTCTTCGTACTGCTTTTCCGTAATGTTGTCCGCGTCAAAGGAGTAGGTGTTGAAAATAGGTGACGTGATGTCTCCGTAGCTTTGGGAAATCAGGTGGTTGATCTGCTCGTCCTGGAGTTTTTGGATGGTGACTTTTAATCCGGAGAGGCCACGGGTGGCAAAACTGAGCCGTTTTTCTCCGGAAAGGGCCAAAACAGAACCTTCGCCCATGATGTGGAGTTCGTTCGGGTAGCCGGGAATGGCGCGGGATTCCATAATGTCACGACGGAGTTTAAAGCCGTTGACCGACGTCATCCCCTCTTTCAGGGTAAGGTGAACCTGACCGCTGATGGGGAGCTCGGATTTAAAAAAGTAGTCCTTGGACGCATCATCTTTAATGGGGAGCTGCCGGAGCAGTTTGGGGTCGGAAAACTCTTTTTTCTGCGCTTTGTCTTTGGGTTCGATACTAAAGGAGACATGTTTCGTAAACTCATCCGGAGTGACCGCATCGGTCAGTGCAATATGAAAAATCTGCTCGGGATTGTCATCGCTGTCTCGGATAATGGAGTAGGTTGCATCTTCCAGTTTAAAAAAGCTGTAGATGTCGGGAATAAGAATCTGCTCCTGGGTATCTTCCTTGGCCGAAGCATGACCGAGGGTTGTCTGAACCCCTTTGTCCAACTCCAGGGTCAGGTAGTACTCTTTTTCACCGATCTGGATATTTTCCGAACGGACATAGGCGGTCTTGAGGTCGTCCTCATAATTGAGGGTGAAGGGAATATCTTTGGATGTAGCGTTGTTATATACCTTGAGGTTGGCAGCGAGCGACTCTTTGTCAACGGGGTGCGTAAAGCGGATGGTAGCAAAGAGATCGTGTTGTTTGCCGCCTTTGATGTCCTGCTCCAGGCGCATCTGATGGATACTGCCCTTAAATGACGGGGTCTGCCAGCCAACCGAGCTAAAAGCCGGTTTGAGGGCGTTTTTATCAAAGAGCTCTCGCTTCATGGAAACCGTAAACGACTGATCGGCCGGCCAGTCCTGTTTTGGCGTGAACATCAGCGAGTTTTCATCCTGCCATTTCCATGTACCGGCGATAACGGGCGATATGTAGATATTTTCATGGATCTCTTTGCCAATTTTATCCAGGGGCGCGATAGAAGAGTTGAGCTTTTTCTTATAGTCAGTATGGCGCTTAGAAACATTATTGGTAAAGTGAATGCGGAAAACATCCGGCGTATCTCCCCTGGTGACACCGGGAGTATTTTTGGAAGAAATTTCAAGGGCGGCTTTATTATTAAGCATAAAGTAGAGGTAGGTGAAACCAATTACCGCCAGAAGAGTCAGTAT
>QKHD01000342.1 GCA_003250175.1 Helicobacteraceae bacterium | reverse complement strand
GAATGCGCTCAACGCCCGCTTTGAAAATGAAAAGCACGTTTTCGAAGAGATCGCCCGGACCAAGATCGCCATCGACGAAGCCAAGCGACAGGCCGAAGCGGCCAAGCGCGAATCGGACTTTAACAAAGCCGCCGAGATCGAATACGGCCGTATTCCGGAGCTGAATAAAAAGGTCGATGAGCTCAACGCCAAATGGGAAGCGATGCAGGAGGCGGGAACGCTGCTGAAAAACAGCGTCGACGAAGAGTCCATCGCCGCCATCGTGTCCAAATGGACGGGCATCCCCGTCAATAAGATGCTCAAAAGCGAAAAAGAGAAGGTTCTGGCCGTCGAAGAGGTGATGAAAAAAGAGGTGGTTGGACAAGACCAGGCCCTGGCCGCCATCGCCAAGACGATCAAACGCAACAAAGCAGGGCTCTCCGATACAACGAAGCCCATCGGCAGCTTTATGTTCCTGGGGCCAACCGGGGTCGGTAAAACGGAGACGGCCAAGTCTTTGGCGCGTTTCCTTTTTGACAGCGAAAAGACCCTGGTCCGTTTTGATATGAGTGAATACATGGAGAAACACTCCGTCTCGCGCCTGGTCGGTGCGGCACCGGGATATGTCGGGTATGAAGAGGGGGGACAGCTCACCGAAGCGGTACGCCGCAAGCCCTACAGCGTCATCCTCTTTGACGAGATCGAAAAGGCCCATCCGGATGTCTTTAACATTCTGCTCCAGGTGCTGGATGACGGCCGCCTGACCGATAACAAAGGGGTGACGGTGGATTTTAAAAACACCATTATCATCCTGACGTCTAACATCGGCTCCAAGGATATCATGGCCCATACCGATCCGGAGGAGCGCCGCAAGAAGGTGTGGGAGCAGCTTAGTGGCCATTTCCGACCGGAGTTTTTGAACCGGTTGGATGATGTCATCATCTTTAACCCGCTGGGGCTCGATCAGATTACCGCCATTGTCGACAACTTCGTGGACGAGATTCGCAAAAAAGTGGCGGAGCGGGAGATCACCATCGTGCTCACGGAAGCGGCCAAAAAAGAGCTGGGCAAAATCGGTTACGACCCGCTCTACGGCGCGCGCCCACTCAAACGGGCCATCTACGACACCATCGAAGACGAACTGGCCGAACGCATCCTGCGCGAGGAGCTGCATGAGGGCGGAACGGTGACCTTCGATGTCGAAAACGGAGAGATCGTTTCAAAAGTTGAATAAAAAGAGAGCGGATTAACCGCTTTTTTTAAGGAAATGTGCTAACTTCTGTCTATTAAACCAGATAAAAGTTACACCCATGACAGCTTTGTTTCGTGGTCTCGTTTTATCCTTACTCACAGCCGGAAGCCTCTGGGCTCTGGCACTCACCCCTGCGGAAAAGGCCTGGATCGCGGCCCATCCGGTCATTCAGGTCGGCGGCGACTACCGCTGGGCCCCCTATGAGTTTCTTGACGACAAGGGGCGCCATGCGGGGATCGCCGCCGATTATCTTGCGCTCATCTCCAAAAAAACCGGTCTTAAAATCGCCTCACGTCTGGATGTCTGGGCTAAAACCCTGGAGAGCATGAAACAGGGTGATCTGGATGCTTTAGGCTGCGTGGTCAAAACCGATGAACGCAGCCACTATCTGGACTTTACCACCCCCTACCTAGACGTTCCCGTTGCCCTCTTTGTCAAGGACGCCTCCAAAACCTACACCAGCCTGCGGGATTTTTACGGCAAAAGCGTTTCGGTCAACAAGAGCTCCTACCTCTATGAGTGGCTCCGGGCCAATCATCCCGCCATTAAGATTGTCGCCTCCAGCTCCAATGACGACTCTGTCAAGGCCCTGGCCTTCGGCGAAGCCGATGCCTATCTTGGCAGCGTGGCCGTTGCCGAACACATGATCAACCGCTACTTGCTTAAAGACCTGCACAAGGCGATGATCGTTCCCGGGATCAGCACCAGCGTCTCCCTGGCCGTTGCCAAGGGCAACACCGTGCTGCTGGGTATCTTGCAAAAGGCCCTGGATGACATCACCTACGAAGAGCATCTGCAGATCGGGAAACGGTGGCAGATCTGGAGCTACTACGAAAAGGTCGACCTGAACGAAGCGGAGCGCCTCTGGCTGCGAAAAGCCCCCAAGGTTACCATTGCCGGAGACGCCAACTGGGCGCCGATGTCGATGATGGAGCCGGACGGCAGCTACCGCGGTATCGTGGCGGATATTCTGGCGATCATCACGGAAAGCACGGGCATCGCCTTTGAACGCCATGCGACGGAAAACTGGAGCGAGAGCTACCAGGCGATGCAGGAGGGGAGGGTGACGGTGCTTGATGCCGTTACTCCCAGTGCCCAGCGCCGGGAGTGGATGGACTTTACCCAGCCCTATCTGCTCTTTGATATCGCTATCGTGACAGGTAAGGCGTATGGATTCGTCAGCTCCCTGCGCTATATTAAAGACAAACGGATCGGTACGGTACAGGACTACATCAGTCAGGAGTATCTTCTGCGGGACTACTCCAATATGCAGCTGCACCTCTACCCAACCGTGGACAGCGGGTTGCAGGCCCTCTCCAACGGGGATATCGACGCCTTTATTATCGACGTGCCCTCCTTTGAATACAGTGCGGAAAAACTGGGGCTGACCCATCTGAAGGTCTCCGGATTGACGGGCTACCATTACGAAATCGCCATCGGGGTGGCCAAGGGCAATCCGGAGCTTGTTGGGATTTTGGACAAGGCCCTCTCCCGCATTACTCCGGAGGTTAAAAACGAGCTTTATGACCGGTGGATCACCATTCAAAAACCCCTGATCGACTACTGGTTTATTGCCAAGGTGGCGGTGGTGTTTCTGGTGATTTTGCTGGCGGTGGTCTACTGGAACCGACGCCTGCGTGCGGAGGTCGCCCTGCGGCGTCAGGCGGAAGAGCGCGCCATTATGGCGACCCAAGCCAAGAGTGACTTTCTGGCCAACATGAGCCACGAAATCCGAACCCCCATGAACGCCATTTTGGGCTTTGCCAACCTGCTGGAACGCACCCCGCTCTCCACCCAGCAAAAAGATCAGCTCAGCATGATCCGCTCCGGAGGCGAGAGCCTGCTGGGGCTGATTAACGATATTTTGGATCTCTCCAAGATCGAGGCGGGGAAAATGGATATTGTGCCGCAGCCTACGGATCTCTACGGCACCATTCAGGAGATCAAGCAGTTTTTCCAGCAGGCGGCCAGGGAGAAGCATCTGGACCTGCTGACCGAGTACGACCCCTCACAGCTGCCCCGTCATGTGGTGATTGACGAGAACCGTCTGCGGCAGATTCTCTTTAACCTGGTGGGCAATGCCATCAAGTTTACGGATGACGGCAGCGTAACGCTGCGGGTAACGGCACCTTCAAAAAACAGCCGCAGTAGCGCGCTGGTTTTTGAGGTGATCGATACGGGTCGCGGTATCGAGCCGGCAAAACAGGAGGTGATCTTTAACTCCTTCGAACAGATCCGGGACGACCGCAATAAGGTGATCGAGGGCAGCGGTCTTGGGCTGGCGATCTCCAAACAGCTGAGTCTGCTGATGTCCGGAAGCCTCAGTGTCAGCAGCGAGGTGGGCAAAGGCTCCACCTTCCGGCTCGCCTTTGGCAGCGTGCCGTTGAGCGAAGAGGAGCATCCGGAGGAAGCAAGTACGGAAGACGCGATGCTTACACGCTTTACCCCGGCCACGGTACTGGTGGTGGATGATGTGCGCTCCAACCGTGCGCTGCTGAATCAGATGTGCTCCCAACTGGGTCTTGGGGTTGTGGAGGCGGTGGACGGCGAAGAGGCCATTGCCCAGATGCGCCGCCACCATCCGGATCTGGTCTTGATGGATATCCGGATGCCCCGCATGAGCGGCTACGAGGCGATGGAGGTGATCATGAACGACGATGTGCTGAAAAACATTCCGGTCGTCGCCGTTACCGCCTCGGTCATGAGTGTCGAGCAGGAACGGATGGTGGCCCTGGGCTTTCGGGAGTTTATCCGCAAGCCCTTTGGGTTTGACGGCGTGGTACGGGTACTGCGCCACTACCTGACCTACCGGATGGAGGAATCGGCCCCTGCGAAAGAGAGCGCTCCGGAGGATACAAGCAACGGCACTCCGGAGGCGTTGGATGCCCGCTTCCTCCAAGCCTTTGAAGAGCACCTGGAGCCGCAGTTTCAGGCGGTCATGCGGACCAAGGAGTTTAATAAGATCATGCAGTTTGGCATGGCCCTTGAAGAGCTGGCCAAAAGCCATGACGAAGAGATGGTTGCCCGATATGCGGACGAACTCCTCAAGGCGGCCAAGCGTTTTGACGTAGCGGTTATAG
>QKHD01000073.1 GCA_003250175.1 Helicobacteraceae bacterium | reverse complement strand
ATGCAGTTTGGCATGGCTCTCGAAGAGCTGGCCAAAAGCCATGACGAAGAGCAGGTCGCCCGATATGCGGACGAACTCCTCAAGGCGGCCAAGCGTTTTGACGTAGCGGTTATTGAAGAGCTTCTGCGCCATTTTGATAAGATACTCACACAACACCATCACAAACGGATCAACCATGAATAATGGACAGTTCAAAATTCTGATCGTGGACGACACCCCCAAAAACATCCAGGTAGCCGCAGGCTTTTTGCAGGATGAGGGCTACACCCTCTCCTTTGCCACCTCCGGAGACGAGGCGCTGAATATTCTAAGAAGCAGCCCCTATGATCTGGTGCTGCTTGATGTGGTCATGCCGTCCATGGACGGCTACACGACCTGCCGGCGTATCAAATCGGAAAACGAACTGGCGGAGATCCCCGTGATCTTTCTTACCGTTAAGGATGATTCGAAAAGCGTGATTGAAGGATTTGAAGCGGGTGGGGTGGATTACATCACCAAGCCCTTCAACCCCTATGAACTGCTGGCACGGGTCAAGACCCACCTTGCCCTCAAGCACCACATGGAACTCAACCGCAAAAATGACCAGATGCTGCTGCAAAAGACCCGTTCGGCGATTCTCTCCGAACTGATCAGCAACATCGCCCACCAGTGGCGCCAGCCGTTGACAGTACTGGGGCTTCAGATCGCGGATATTCACGATGTGATACGACAGGAGATGTCCAAGGACAAGGTTCAGTATGTGGACAAGGTGATCCAAAAAAGCGAAACGATCATCCAGGAGATGTCCCGCACCATCACCAACTTCTCCCGCTACTTTAATCCGGAGCAGCAGAAGGATATTTTTAATCTGGCCGACGTATTTAGCGAAGTACGTCCCATGACCGAGGGAATTTTGGAAGGGGAGGTCCGTCTGGTCTGGGATGTCAGTGAAGATGTCCGGGTCTCCGGATACACGGGCGAGCTGATCCAGGCATTAATGATTTTGCTCAACAATGCCCGTGACGCCCTGGAGGATCAACCCGATCTAGAAGAGCGCATTGTCTGGGTCAGTGTGGCCCGTGAAGACAGCGAAGCCGTTATCCGGATCTGTGATAACGGACATGGAATCGACAACGACATGGTGGATAAGATGTTCGACCCCTACAGCACCACCAAGCATCAGGCCATGAATACGGGTCTGGGGCTTTACATGGCCAAGATTATTGTCGAAAACAACATGGACGGCAAGATCATCGGGGAGAATGCCGCCTTTGAACTGGACGGGCATCCCTATTCCGGAGCCTGCTTTACGATTCGCCTGCCCGCTTTCTGAAATAGTGGTTGGTCTCGTTGACCACCACGCCGCTTAGCAGCAAAAGCCCGATGAGGTTGGGGATGATCATAAGACCGTTAAAGAGGTCGGAGATGTTCCAGACCAGTTCCAGCTTTAAAAGGGCTCCGGGCAGAACCGCCAGGACGAAGATGAAACGGAAGTAGCGGATCGCCCGGCTGCCGCCCAAAAACTCCATCGCCTTTTCACCGTAGTAGCTCCAGCCGAGAATGGTGGAGTAGGCAAACAGCACGGTGGCGATAATCACCATATAAGCCCCCGCATCGCCCAAAAAGAAGCGGAAACTTTCGATGGTCAAAATCCCCTTGTCCATACCGGTCTGCCAGTGGGGTGCCATAAGGATGATGAGGGCGGTCATGGTACAGACGACCAGGGTGTCGATAAAGGTCTGGGTCATACTGACCAGAGCCTGGCGAACGGGGGAGTTGGTCTTGGCGGCGGCCGCGGCAATGGGGGAGGAGCCCATACCCGATTCATTGGAAAAGACTCCTCGGGCTACCCCGTAACGGATAGCTGCCGCCACGGTGGCCCCGATAAACCCGCCTCCCGCCGCGATGGGGTTGACGGAGTGGTAGATGATCAGCCACAAGGCGTGGCCGACCTGATCGAGATTTCCAAGGATAATGATAGAGCCTGTTAATAGGTAGACCAGGATCATAAAGGGTACCAAAAACGAGGTAAAGCGGGCGATAGAACGGATACCGCCCAGAATGACCAGAGCGGAGAGCAGCAGCATCACCCCTCCGGAGAGGAGGGCAGGGACGTCAAAGCCCGTGGCCAGGGCCTTGGAGACGGCATTGGACTGGGTGAGGTTGCCGATACCAAAGGCGGCAATCGCGGTAAAAACCGCAAAGGCGATCCCCAGTTTGGGCAGTTTGGCCCCGTAGGTAAGGTAGTACATGGGGCCGCCGCGCATTCCGGAGGGGCCTTTTTGACGGTATTTGACAGCCAGTAGGGCTTCGGAGTATTTGGTGGCCATGCCGATCAGCCCGATGATCCACATCCAAAAGACCGCACCGGGACCTCCCAGGGTGATGGCGGTGGCAACCCCGACGATGTTGCCGATGCCGACCGTGGCGGCCAGAGCCGTCATGAGTGCAGCAAAGTGGGAGATGTCGCCCTCGGCCCCTTTTTCTTTGGTGACGACCAGTTTAAAGGCGTGGGGCAATACCCGAAACTGGATTCCCCGGAGCCGAATACTCAGATAGAGTCCCGTCCCCACCAGAAGCAGCAGCACCGGTGCCCCCCAGATGAGGGAGGCGAGGTTTGAGACGAGGCTATCTAAGGTTTCCATTCGGCAATCCTTTGGGTGTAGGATGGTTGTTTGGGGTATTGTAGTCAAAACTACCCAAGAAAAAACCGCTATCCTTAAAGTGCGGCCCCTGGTAACGGTAATTAACCGCGGATTTAGCATAAAAAGATAAAATTCCACATTTGAATTAATCCATTTAAGGAAATATTGGCATGAAAAGAACGTATCAGCCTTCCAAAACCAGTCGTAAACGAACCCACGGTTTCCGTGCACGTATGGCGACAAAAAGCGGCCGCAAACTGATCAACCGACGACGCGCACGAGGTAGAAAAAGCCTAGCCGTTTAATCGGGGCTTTGCTATAGTCACGTTTCAAACGTTGAACACCAACGGGCTTTTTCAAAAAGCCTTTCATGACGGCAGGTCATGGCATACACCCTATTTTGTGTGTTTCTTCCTGCCCGGTGATTCCCAAAAAGTGGGTTTCATCGCATCGAAAAAAGTAGGCAATGCGGTCCGGCGCAGCCGGGCCAAACGACGATTGCGCGCACTGTTCGCCCAATACGAACCCCAGTTTGTCCCCGGCATCTATGTTTATGTGGCCAAAGCGCCCGTTGTGGACGAAGCATTCGCGCAACTGAACGAAACATTCCTGCTTGCCATGAAACGACTAAAGACCATACAAAGGTAACTCTTGGACAAACTCAGCATTCAGGCCAGACTCATCCTGGCAACTGTCATCTCCTTCCTGTTTTTTATCATCTTCGATACTTTTTTTGCTCCGGATCCCGTGCAGACCAGCCAGACCCCGACTGCTACCAAGACCAACGTCGCTCCTGTTGTGAATGCCGATACGGCCGAGGCAACGACACCCGATGTCAAAGCACCCGTAACCAGCAGCACCGAAAAAACCCTGGCGACCGTTACCTTTAACAACACCGTATGGACCATCGACACCCTGGGCCGCGTAGAGCAGGTTGTGCTTAAAGAGGCACAGTTCCTGGATGAAGAGGCCCACGGCCTAAAGCTCTTCGACCACGCCCACACCCGACCGCTGGAAGTCCGTTTCTCCAACACCGAACTGAATGAAAAAGCCTTTGAAACCTCCTATACCGCCGACAAGGCTCAGGTCAACGTAACCCAGGGTTCCGAAACCCTGACGCTGACCCAGAATCTGGGCGATACGGTTCTGACCAAAGCCTTTGTTTTCTATCCGGACGGTCACTATGATCTCAGAGTCACCCTTTCCAAACCGGTAGAGTATTTTATCACCCAGGGCTTCCGCCCGGCGGTGGAAGTGGACATGATGAGTGTTCACGGTATGCTGATCAAACAGGCGGATGATACCATCGAAATTATCGAAGACGGCGATGCGACCGGATTTGAATCATTCCGAAAAGCGAAGATCATCTCCTCCTTCGACCGCTACTATGCGACCTTCTTCTACGGCAACAGTTTCGACGTGTGGGTTAACAAAATCGGCGAAGACGATCCCCTGGGCTTTGTCAAAGGGAATCAGGAGTTCGCATTCAGCGGCTACATCGGACCGAAATATGTCAAAGTGCTCGAAGGGATCAATCCGGAGCTTAAGGATGTGGTCGAGTACGGCATTTTCACCTTCCTGGCAGCTCCTCTCTTCGTTTTCCTCAACTGGCTGCACGGGTATACGGGCAACTGGGGCTGGGCGATTGTTCTGCTGACCATCGTCGTGCGTCTGATCCTCTTCCCATTGAG
>QKHD01000307.1 GCA_003250175.1 Helicobacteraceae bacterium | reverse complement strand
TAGAGAGAAATAGACGAAGAGGAGAGAACACGTGTCAAAAAAAGTAATGCTTGTGGATGATTCCAAGACGATTATCGCAACGGCCCAGATGGCCCTCGAGCCGCTGGTAAATGAAGGAAAAATCACCGTAACCGCCTACCTCAATCCCGTGGAAATGCTGGACGACGTCACCAGCGGCCGCGCCGATTACGACCTGGCGATCTGTGATATCAATATGCCCCAAATGAACGGTCTGGACCTGGCTGCGCAGCTCAAGGCCGACCCCCGCTTTAAAAATAAACCGATTCTGATGCTCACAACGGAGAGTTCCGCGGAGATGAAAGCCAAGGGTAAGGCCATCGGTCTTACCGGCTGGATGGTGAAACCTTTCAGCGACGACAAGCTCGTCAAATCCATCAAGATGGTTTTGGGAATCTGATCCATGGCCCTAGAACGATCCGAAGCGGGTGTGCGGAAAAACCGCTACCTCACCTTCTATCTTGAAAAAGAGCTATACGGCATCGACATCATGAGCGTCCAGGAGATTATCGCCATGATGAAAACGACCGCCGTGCCCAAGACACCCAAATGTGTCAAAGGGGTCATGAACCTGCGGGGAAATATTATTCCCGTAGTTGAGCTGCGCACAAAATTTGAAATGCCTACCAAGGCTCCGGAGATGCATACGGCCATCGTGATCGTCAAGATCAGCGGAACCTCCATCGGGTTCATCGTCGACCAGGTGGAAGAGGTGGTCAACTTGGGAGAAGACCAGCTTTCCGAGCCGCCGCAATTTGGCTCCTCCGTCAACTCCGCCTATCTTAAAAAGATGGCACAGAACGATAACAACGTTATCATGATTCTCAACCTCGACGCCATCTTTGCGGACGAAGAGCTTGCCGGGCTCGAAACAATTACGAAATAAGGACAGGAAATGACGCTCAAAAAACAATTGATTCTCGCCCTGACTGCCGTAGGGCTTGTGCCCTTTATGGTGATGGGAATCACTTCGTACATCAACGGCTCCAGTGCGGTCAGCAATGAAGCCTATGCGAAACTCAAGATCGCCCGCGACCTGAAAAAGGGGCAGCTGGAGCAGTACCTTCAAAGCGTAACCGGAGCGATGGACGCCCTGGGCCACTCCGGAGATACGGTCCGGCTTTTTAACGAGCTGGTCCGGATGCACAAAGAGCAGGGCGTGCTTCCGACGGAAAACTACCACCGAGTCACGGAACGTTCTGAATATGGTCAAGTCGTAGGCGAATACGAAGACTACTGGAAACTCTACCTCAAAAAATTCAACCTCTCCGACGTCTACATGATCTGTAAGCCCCACGGCCACGTGATGTATTCCGTGCAAAAGGCCAAAGACTTCGGAACCAACATCGGTATGGGCAAAACATCGACAACGGCCCTGACGGAGCTGTGGCAGAAGGTTTCCGCTTCCCAGAAGACCGAGTTTATCGACATGGCACCCTATGCACCCAAAGGCGGTTCTCCGGAGATGTTTATCGGTACGCCGATCATGAGCAAAGGGGTGATGATCGGTATCGTCGGTGTGCAGCTTGACCGCAAAGTGGTCAACGCCATCATGCAGGAGCGTACCGGTATGGGAGAAACGGGCGAAACCTATCTGGTCGGTAGCGATAGCTTAATGCGTAGCGATAGCTACCTTGACCCCAAAAACCATACGGTAGCTGCCTCCTTTGCCAATTCGGCCAAAGGTTCGGTGAAAACGGAAGCCGTCAAAGAGGCCCTTTCCGGCAAAACCGATGCAAAAATCCTGACCGACTATAACGGCAACCCTGTCCTCTCCGCCTTTACCAAGGTTAATGTATTCGGCAGCCAGTGGGCGTTGATGGCGGAGATGGATGAGAGCGAGGTCTTTGCGCCCATCAACAACCTCCGGAATGTCACCATTATTCTGGGTGGGGTTTTCCTTCTGATCATTGTTGGCGGAGCCCTTTTACTGGGCAACCTGGTTTCCCGACCGATTATTGCTTCGGTTGAGAGCATTTCCGAGGCCAACGGCCAGGTGGTTAGTGCCTCCGATCAGATTGCCGCATCGGCGACCTCCCTGGCAGAGGGTGCCAGCTCCCAGGCTTCCAGCGTGGAAGAGGTGAGTGCGACCATTGAGCAGTCCACAGCGATCAACACGCAGAACGCAGAAAATGCCAAAGAGGCGGACATCCTGGCCAAGGATGCCACGGAAGCTGCCAGCAAGGGTAACGACAAGGTGCGCAATCTGATTACCTCCATGGATCAGATCAGCAGCTCCAGCGAGCAGATCTCCAAGATTATCAAAACCATCGACGAGATCGCCTTCCAGACCAACCTGTTGGCCCTTAACGCCGCCGTCGAAGCGGCCCGTGCGGGTGAACACGGTCTGGGTTTTGCCGTTGTTGCAGATGAAGTCAAAAACCTGGCCAGCCGATCGGCCCAGGCTGCCAAAGAGACCGAGGGCATCATCCAGGCCTCCATCGAGCAGGTCAAATCGGGTAACCTGATCGCCCAGGAGACCAATGCGGCCTTTGCCGAGATTTTGGACAAGGTGAAAAAGACCTCCGATCTGATCAGCGAGATTGCCATCTCCGCCAAAGAACAATCCGAGGGCATGAGCCAGATTTCCCAGGCCATGAGCACCATCGACGAAGTAACGCAGCGCAATGCCGCCAGCAGTGAAGAGGCGGCCGCGGCCGCGGAAGAGCTCAACGCCCAGGCCAATGCGATGCTTGAAAGCGTCGCCGATGTGGGCCGAATGGTCGGTGTGGTCGTTGCCCTTAACCACCAAAATGCTGCCATGAAAAAGGTGCAGAGTGCAGCCAGAAGCAGCATGCCTTCCAAACCGGTGAAAAAACTCCCGGCCAAGCCAATGGCGGCCAAACCCACGGTGGGAAAACCGACTGCGCCCCAGCCGAAACCGGCACCAGCCAAACCGGCTCCAAAAATCATTATTGATGACGAAGACTTCAAGCCTGTTTCGACCAAACCGGCGGCTTCCAAGCCATCCGTAAGCAAACCGGCACCAAAACCCAAGTCTTCCAACGAAGACGTATTCCCGCTGGACGACGACGATCTGAAGGAGTTTTAAGATGATTGTAGACGGTGAACGGCTGATTATCTCCATGGACATGGATCTGGGCGAAGTGGCGGAACTCAAGGAGTTTATCGAACCCCGGCTGGAGTATATCGACGAGATCGTTGCGGAAGATGATTCCGTGGTTTTCATGACCTCGTCCCTGATTCAGCTTTTGGTCAGTATCAAGCTGAACAAGCCGTCAATGGTCATCCCGGCGATTGATACCCAACCCTATGCCGTAGAACCCTACGGCAACATCTATTGGAAGCTGCCATGGACAAAGAACAACTAAGACAGATATTTATCGAAGAGGCGGGAGAAATTATTGAAAATCTGGATGTCCAGATTATCGATTTTGAGGAAGACCCCACTAACAAAGAGCTGCTGAACGACCTCTTTCGGGGGGTTCATACCCTAAAGGGGAGTGCCAACTCCTTCGGATTTACACGCCTGGGTGAATACGTGCACCACTTTGAAGACCTGCTTGATTTCCACCGTAGTAACGACATGGAGATCTCCAGTGAACGGATTGACCTTTTCCTTGGGGCGGTAGATGTCGTTAAGGCGATGTTTAACTTCGAAATCGACGGCAATCCGGGACTTCCGGAGAACTATGAAGCGACCCTTTCCCAAATCCGAGCCGCCCTCTCCGGAGAAGAGCCGGAGCCTGTTTCCGCTGCAGTTGAAACAGAGGAAGATGAAGACGATGAGGAAGAGGAAACATCCGGATCCAAAGATCTGGCCGCGGAGTTTGACAACGACGACGTGGTCGGAAGTGCCGAGGCCAGCGAAGAAGAGAGCAGCCTGTTTGAGCGTCTTAAAGAGGGCGAACAGCTCTGCCGCATTACGCTGAACCTTGACAGTGACATCTATTTCCGCGGTTACGATCACACCACCTTTTTGATCCTGCTCAGCCAGACGGGCAGAATTCTGGATTCTTATTGGGAGATGGAAAAAATCCCCATGCTGGACGAACTGGATACGGAAAAGTGCCATATCGGCAAAGTAACCGTCTTTTTTGCCTTTAGCTGCAATATCGAAGATGTAACCGATATCTTCGAATACATTGACGAGGAAGAGTACTCCGTCGAGCTGATCGAAGCTCCGGAGGAGGGTTCCAAGAAAGAGAAAAAGAAGAAGAAAAAGAAGCAAAAAGAGAAAGGTTCCAAAAACGAAGTCATCGAAGATGAGCGTGACGATGAACCCGAAGAGCAGGAAATTGTGCCGTCTCCCGCTGCTTCGGAGCCTAAACCTGCGGCTCCTG
>QKHD01000001.1 GCA_003250175.1 Helicobacteraceae bacterium | reverse complement strand
GTTAATAATATCACCCTGTTTTTTCCCCGCATCGTCCATGGTCAACTTGGGGCGTTCTGTTGAGGTAACGGCAAACTCGCTGTAGTCACTCATGGCGGCGTAGGCCGCTAATTCTTCTTCCGTGTCCGCCAGCATCTGAGCTCCAGAGCGGACGGCAAAATCGACGTTTTGCACCGTACCCACGTCGCCGTTGGTTTTAAGAAAGATGCCGGTCTGTTTGAGCTGGCCGTAGGTTTCACTATTGGTTTCATCGTTCATGGCGAAGAGGGTCTCCGCATTGCCCAGATAGACGGCTCCGATGCCCACTTCACCCAGCGCCACGAGCCGGTCGGCTCCGGAGTCGTCCTTGATCCAGACGCGCAGTTTGTCAAAGATGGCATCGTTGGCGTCGATCCACCCGTTTTTGTCCTTGTCGTAGACGGCAAGCTCCGAAAAGCCGTCGCCGCTCTTGGTGCCGAAGAGCTCGTTGCCGTTATTGATCTTGCCGTCATTGTTGCGATCCAGGGCCAGAAACCCGCTCCCTTTTTTCAGCATCGAAATCTGGTCGGAAAGACCGTCGTTATCAATATCAAACATAAATTTTTTGTCGGAGAGTCCGGCCAGATCCGTGCCGTAGTTGATTACCAGCGGGTCTTTAAGCAGCGCCGTAATGGCCGTATCGGAAAGTAGGTTGCGGGACATGCTGAAAGAGAGATCGACACGGACCTCACTGCTATCCGTCCGGATCACCCCCTGGGCGGAAAAATCGACCCGCTGGCGGCTGATGCTGGTCATGCGCTCCTGCACCACGCGGCCAAATCCCGGAGCCTGCAGCACCGAATCGAAGCTGTCCAGCACCTGCCCCTTCGCAACAAAGTTCTGATCGATCTCCGTAAAATCAAGATGGAGGGCATCGCTGCTGTAGAGGTTCACCTCCCCCTCTTCAGTGCGTTCAGCCAGACGGCCCAGCACTTCGGAAATCACCGCCTTGTGAAAGGTCATCACCTCGCTGGTGAGGCGCTCTTGCGAGGCGACGGCAACCGCCATATCCGGAGCGCTCGACACCACCACTTCGAGGGATTCGTTGACCATCACCTCTTCCTGGCTGGCCTGTGACGAAAGGGTTAGTTCATGGCTGACGATTTTCATGGTTTATCCTTCATATCGGGATAAACATCGTCTCCGGATTAAAAAATTTTAACGTTCCGCCCCCAGGGCAACGCGCAACCTTAAGCCCACTCCGGAGGTATAACCCACCTCGCTCATCACCCGCTTGCCCTCACCGTCAAGAATAAAGACCGTGGGAAAAGCACTGACGCGCAGCATGCGCTGCAACCGTCCGTCGGGATCATTGAGCGTGGCAAAGGTGTAGCCGTTTTCATCCAGAAACTTCCGTACGCTTTCGTCGTCTCCGGAGTTGACGGCAACGGAGAGCACCGGATAGTCCTTGGAGAGTGCCTCGATGGCGGGGGATTGAAACCGGCATGTCGGGCACCAGGTCGCCCAGACGTAGACAATCAGGGGTTGCCCCAAATAGCTTTCCGGAGTCACCTTGCCGCCTTGAAGAGTCGTGCCGCTGATGGCGTAGCCCTGTGTCGGAGGCTCCGGAGCCCGCAGGTAGCTGATCACATTGCTGACAACCAGTAAAAAAGTTCCGTAGATCAGGATATTTTTCGCCCATCCGACAAGGCGTTGTTTGATCTGTGCCATAAAGATTTCCCCAAAAGAATCATCGAATTAATTTTTTAATTTCAACTCAAAGCAATAATTTTCAGTATAGAATGAACCGACATTCATACAAAAGTCGGAGCAGATGCGAACAGCCACCAGTCTCTACCTTTCGAAAAAGGTATTTTTGGCTCTCACTCTCGTAATTACCCTGCTGGCGGCATGGCTGTTTGGCATGGTCTACAAGGGCAGTGAGAATAATATGAATCTGACCCGAGACACCCTTCTTCACGAGAGCATCTACCACTACGAACTGCTTAAAAACATCACCATCGCCGTACAGGAAAACAATCATACCATTACCCGCCATGGATGGAACTTTAGGGAAGACTTTCCCCACCAGCACTATGGTGCGGAGTTTATTCCTTTTCAGAAGATGGAAGAAAACAGCTTCGCCTCTCGGGCCAAAACCTATCTGGACACCCATCCGGAGGAGGATTACTACTATGAACTTCCCGATGGTTCTTTGGAGCGTTTTGATTTTGCCGGACGCATTCGCAACGACGGAAGCTGTTTTCAATGCCACAGCAAGGCCCAAATTGCCTCCGGAGAGCTCAGCGGCCTGATTCGTCTCGATGCCGACACCAGACAGTACAACGAAAACTATCTGTTCGTCCAGCACCGCCGTACGGCTGTCATGCTGGCCATCGTATTGATTGCTGCGGCGGCCATCCTCTTTTTCTGGTTTATCTACCGTTACTCCCAACGCCACGTCAACGATGAAAACGAAAAAAAGCGCCTCATGCAGAATATGGTCGAACTGGCCAACCAGGAGCTGCAAAGCATCACCAACGCCATGGCCGACGGGGTCTATATTCTGGACAATCAGCACAACCTCACCTACATCAATCCCGCCGGTGAAGCGATCTTGGAATACCATGCCGGAGAGCTGATGGGACGCAAAACCCACGAGGTTTTTCACTACCAGGACCGCCACGGCAACCGGATAGGGATTGAGGAGTGCCCGATTCACAAGGTCTTTACGGAAAAGGCCCGCTACATCAGCGACGAAGAGATTTTTACCGCCAAATCCGGACGGATCGTTCCGGTGCACGTCAGTGCCACACCCATCAAATCCAACGGCAATATCAATGGAGTAGTGGTTGTTTTTCAGGATGTCACCTCCCGTAAAAAGAGCGAACGACGCCTAAAAGAGTACAACAGCCGCCTGACGGAGCTCTATGAAAAAGAGCGCAAAACCAAGCAGGAACAAGACAGTATTCTCCTGCAGCAGGCCAAGCTGGCCGCCGTGGGCGAAATGATCGGGGCCATTGCCCACCAGTGGCGGCAACCTCTCAATATTATCTCCCTGGTCACCCAGGATATCCAGGATGCGTGGGATTATAAAGAGATGGATGAGCACTTTTTGCATCGCAGCATCACCGGTATCAAAGAGCAGATTCGTTTTATGTCCGAAACCATCGAGAGTTTCCGCAACCTGATCAAACCTGACCACACCTACACCCATTTTAATCTCATCCAGGCAACCAAAGAGCTTTTAAAAATGCTCTCCACTCAACTGGTAAGCCACGGTATTCGGGTCGATATCTTTTTACAGACGCCGGATCTGGATCTTGACGCCGAATCGTACCGGGATCTTGAAGATGATTTGCAGTGTGCCGTTTTTGGCGGTGCCAACGAATACAAACAGGTGCTGCTTAATCTGATCAACAACGCCAAAGAGGTTCTCATCGAACACCGAACCGAACATCCCCATATCCGGTTAAGCCTGAGCTGCCAGCCGGAAGATGTGACCATTACCGTCGAAGACAACGGCCCCGGTATCGCTCCGGAGGTTCTTGAGCATCTTTTTCAGCCGTATATCACCACCAAGGGCGATGCAGGAACGGGAATTGGTCTCTATGTTTGTAAGAAGATTATGGAAAAAATGGAAGGGAAAATCGAGGGGAGCAACTCGGAGCGGGGGGGCCGCTTCATACTCCACCTCAAAAAGCGCGCCGATTAGGCGTTGTGCGTCAGATCAAAAAGGGTTTTTAGCTCTTTTAGGATACCGCCAATATTATCAAGGCTGATCATGTTGGTGGCGTCGGAAAGGCCTCGCAGCGGTTCGGGGTGGACTTCAAAAAAGTAACCGTCCACGCCGCAGACCGTTGCCGCCTTGGCAAAGTAGGAAGCATATTTCGGATCACCGCCGCTATGGCCGCCCTCGCCTCCGGGGCGCTGGGTCGAGTGGGTCGCATCCATAATGACCGGATACCCAAACTCTTTCATATCCAGAATATTTCTAAAATCCACCACCAGGTTGTTGTAGCCGTACATGTTGCCGCGTTCTGTCAGCATGATCTTCTCATTTCCGGTGCTTTCTACCTTGCGAACGGCGTTGATCATATCCTGTCCGGAGAGGAACTGGGCTTTTTTGATATTAACGATACAACCCGTCTTGCCGCTCTCCACCAAGAGGTCGGTCTGGCGGCACAAAAAGGCCGGAATCTGCAGAATGTCGACCACCTCGCCCACCGGCTTGGCCTGATTGGCTTCGTGAATATCGGTAACGATGGGCAGCTCGAAGTGCTCTTTGACCTCCTGCAGCATTCT
Source organism: Helicobacteraceae bacterium (assembly GCA_003250175.1). Lineage (GTDB taxonomy): Bacteria > Campylobacterota > Campylobacteria > Campylobacterales > SZUA-545 > SZUA-545. The sequence goes on along the minus strand of QKHD01000001.1, from coordinate 89 downwards.
AAGCCCCTCCTCCAGACCGGGCCCACGGTAGGAAGTTACCGACGTGCGGTTGGCCTTGTCAAAGGAGGCTTTAAAAACGTAATCAAAAC
>QKHD01000056.1 GCA_003250175.1 Helicobacteraceae bacterium | reverse complement strand
TCTCTTTAGCACCGGCAAGATCCCCACCGGGTCCAAAGACCCCTTCGCCCTGCGCCGCGCGGCCATCGGCCTGATCCGGATCATCGTCGACAAACAGTACCCGCTGGACATCGCCAAGATTATCACCAAGGCCTCCAAACAGTACAACGACTACGATCAGGAGGGTCTGATCCGCTTTGTCTACGACCGGATCGCCCAGATTAAAAAAGAGGTCAACCCCTCCATCATCAACGCGGTACTCTCCTGCGGTGATAAAAACATCACCGACATCTTCAGCCGTATCGACGTGGTCGACGCCTTTACCAAGCGCAGCGACTTCGGCGATCTGCTGGCGATTTTCAAGCGCGTAGCCAACATCACCAAGGACTTCGACCTGGCCAGCGTCAGCGTGGACCCCAAACGGTTTGAAACCCCCTACGAAACGGCCCTGTATGAGCGCTACAGCGCCATCGCTACCAACGACTATGCCCTGCTGCTTGAAGCCCTGGCCGCACTCCGTCCGGAGCTGGACGCCTTCTTCGAACACGTCATGGTCAACGCCGAGGATGAAGCGGTCCGTCATAACCGCAAAAGCCTCATTGGGCTAATCTACAACCGCTTCAAAACCGTCGCGGATATCAAGGAAATTACCGCCCTGTAAGGGAGTTTATAGCTTCACTTTGCTACAATCTGCCCAAAATTTCCGCAATGGGGGTGCCTATCACCCCCCTTGGACTTCAAGAGAATAGGATTCGTACATGGAAGGAAGACTCTTCACGTTCATGAGCCTGATCGGCGGCCATGAACAATTTTTCACGGTGGTGTCCCATACGGTACTCGTATTGGCCATCGTGCTCGTGCTGGCTAAACTTGCAACCCGCAACCTGCAGCTTAAACCCAGCGGCGTGCAAAACCTCCTGGAATGGTATGTTGATGCGACCATCGCCATGGGTAAAGACGTAATGGGTGAAGACAACGCCCGCAAATATCTCCCCCTGATTACCGCACTGGGTCTGTTTATTTTCGTTTCCAATATGATCGGTCTGATCCCAGGTTTCCACGCTCCGACGGCTAACCTCAACCTGACCCTCTCCCTGGCACTGATCGTGTTCCTGTACTACAACTTCGAAGGGATTCGAAGAAACGGTATCGTTAAGTACTTCAAACACTTCATGGGTCCTGTATGGTGGCTGGCATGGCTGATGTTCCCTATCGAGATCATCTCCCACATCTCCCGTATCATCTCCCTCTCCTTCCGACTTTTCGGTTCCATCAACGGGGATGATATGTTCTTGCTGGTTCTTTTGATGCTGGTTCCTTGGATCGTACCTCTGCCAGGCTTCTTCATGCTGTTTGCCTTCGGTATCCTGCAGACATTTATCTTCATGATCCTGACAGTCGTCTATATCGGTGGAGCCGTTCAGATCGACGACCACCACTAAACCCGAAGCGTAGTGATGACACGAACCGATCTCTACGCCCTTCTCTCCCACGTCGCCACCGGGGTCTCGCTTTTTGTGACCGCAGCCGGTGCGATGTGGGCCTTCATCGTTTACCTCCCCCTTTCGTTTCTCTCTGCCGTCGCCGCCGCTGTTGTGGGCATGGTTCCGGGTATTTTTCTGCTCCTCATTGCCGAGGGCTTTTTTATCCTGACCAAAATCCACCGCGAAAAACAGACCCAGACCGAACTGCTCCGCGATATCCGCGACCGCCTTGCTCCGGAGCCCGCTGAAACGGATGCTTAAAAAGCTCCTCATTACCGATCCCGCGTTTTACGGTGTGGAACCCCGCTTTTTTGCCGGAAAACTGGCCAGAACCCTTCGCCGCACCCGTCCGGAGATGATCAGCTACCGCAATAAACAAAAAACCTGCTTTCGCTCCGGAGCCCGTGCGACGGTGCAAATCGCCAAGCGTTTTGGCATCCGAAAGGTCTTTATCAACGGCTCGTTACAGACTGCCCGCAAACTGGGTTGCGGGGTGCACCTGACCTCCACCCAGCACCCCCTCATCCGCCGGGCAAAATCGCTCCGGATTTCGGTCCTGGTCAGCACCCATTCCAAGGCGGAAATTCGCCGCTGCCACCGCTCCGGAGCAGACTTTCTGCTCTACAGTCCTGTGTTTTACGTTAAGGGAAAATCAAGCCCCAAAGGCTTAGGGGATTTAAATCAAATAACTGCTACCATGAGGGCACATATTATCGCCCTCGGCGGCATTACAACGGAGCGCGAAGTTGCCCAGATTGCGGCGACCAAAGCCTACGGGTTCGCATCCATTCGATACTTTACCGATTACTCTCAAAGGAAATAAATGTCATACGGTGATTTTGAAGTCGTTATCGGACTGGAAGTCCACGCCCAACTCAACACCAAAACCAAAATGTTCTGTAACTGCCCCACCAGTTTCGGGGACGAACAAAACGTCAATACCTGCCCGGTCTGCCTCGCCCTCCCCGGCGCCCTGCCCGTGCCCAACAAAGAGGCCTTCACCAAGTCCATTGCCTTTGGTACCGCCATTGACGCCACCGTAAACAAAACTTCTATTTTCGACCGCAAAAACTACTTCTACCCTGACTCCCCCAAGGCCTACCAGATTACGCAGATGGATGTGCCGATCGTTGAAAAGGGACACCTCATCATCGACATGGAAGACGGTAGCCAAAAACGCATCGGCATCACCCGTGCCCACCTGGAGGAAGACGCCGGGAAAAACATCCACGAAGGGGACCATTCCAAGGTCGACCTTAACCGAGCGGGCACCCCGCTGCTGGAGATCGTCTCCGAACCCGACATGCGCAGCAGCGACGAGGCGATCGCCTACCTGAAAAAGCTGCACTCCATCGTCCGCTACTTAGGGATAGGTGATGCCAACATGCAAGAAGGCTCCTTCCGCTGCGACGCCAACGTCTCCATCCGACCCAAGGGCGACACCAAACTCTATACCCGCGTGGAGCTGAAAAACATCAACAGCTTCAAGTTCATCCAAAAGGCGATCGAACTGGAAGTGGAACGCCAGATCGACGCATGGGAAGACGGTGTCTATGAAAAAGAGATCTTCCAGGAGACCCGCCTGTACGACAGCGCCAAAAACGAAACCCGCAGCATGCGCGGCAAAGAGGGCGCCGCGGACTACCGCTACTTCCCCGAGCCCGACATCCCCCCGGTAACGCTGGATGACGAGACCCTGGCCAAATACAGCCAGATTCCGGAGCTTCCGGATCAAAAACGTGACCGTTATGTCAACGACTTCGGCATTAGTGCGTACGATGCCAGCGTTCTGACTGCGGAACCGGAACTGGCCGCCTTCTTTGAAACCCTGATCGACCACAAGGCGACCCCGAAAATGGCCGTCAGCTGGATGACCGTCGAACTGCTGGGGCGCCTGAACAAAGCGGGCCTTTCCATTGAGGAATCCCCCGTTTCCGCCCTGACCCTCTCCGAGCTCATCGTCCGGATCGAAGACAACACCATCAGCGGCAAGGCAGGCAAAGACGTGCTGGACTACCTGATGGAAAACAGCGTCAGTGTTGATGATGCCATCGATAAGCTGGGGCTGAAACAGATCAGCGACGACGGTGCCATTATCGCGATGATCGACGAGATCATGGCCGCCAACCCGGCCCAGGTCGAGCAGTTCCGCGCGGGCAAAGAGACCCTCATGGGCTTCTTCGTCGGCCAGGTGATGAAGGCCTCCAAAGGCTCCGCCAATCCGGGGCTTGTTAATAAACTACTCAAAGAAAAACTACAAGGATAAGCACCATGGAATTTGTCTCCACAACCCAGGCACCCCAGGCCATCGGGCCTTACTCCCAGGCGGTTAAACACAACGGTCTGGTCTACACCTCCGGACAGATCGCCCTGACACCTTCTGGCGAGATGCTGGAAAACGATATCGTCAAGCAGACCCACCAGGTGCTGAAAAACCTTACTGCCGTCCTGGCGGAAGCGGGCAGCTCCCTGGATCAGGTGATCAAAACCACCATCTTCCTGGACTCCATGGACGATTTCGTCACCGTCAATACCATCTATGCCGAGTATTTCGGAAGCCACAAACCGGCCCGTTCTACCGTCGCCGTCAAGACCCTTCCCAAAAATGCCCTGGTGGAGATTGACTGCATCGCTATCTGCAAATAGATTTCAAGGGGGCGTAAATGGCAGTAAGCGACGCGCTTTTTAGAGCCATTGTCCAGCATGTCGACGACCCAGTCGCCATTGTTGACGCCCACCATACCTTTGTCTATGCCAACCCCAGTACCATCGATGTCTTTGGATATGACAATGTCGTTGGCATGACCCTCCATGACTTTCTTCCCCCCGATGCACCACTGGTTCTTTTTGATCAAATGCAGACCAGCGATACGCCCGTCAGCCGAACCGTCTCTCTTCTGCACAAAGACGGCCATGCC
>QKHD01000384.1 GCA_003250175.1 Helicobacteraceae bacterium | reverse complement strand
GACGTGGTCTTTGCCATCGGAAACCCCTTTGGGGTAGGGGAGACGGTAACCCAGGGGATCATCTCCGCCACCAACCGAAGCTCCGTGGGGATCGTGGAGTATGAGGACTTTATCCAGACCGACGCTCCCATCAACCCCGGCAACTCTGGAGGGGCGCTGATCAACTCCCAGGGGCATCTGGTCGGTATCAACAGCGCCATCATCTCCCGAGGCGGCGGCAACGTGGGGATCGGTTTTGCGATTCCCGTCAATATGGTGAAGAAGATCACCGCCTCGCTGATTGACAAAGGCACCTTCGAGCGGGCCTATCTGGGGGTCAGCATCGGCGATGTCAACGAAGACCTGTACGACTTTTACAAAACCCGCTCCGGAGCGGTGGTGATGAGCGTACAGGAGGGTTCTGCGGCTGAAAAAGCCGGGATTAAACGGGGCGATTTGATTGTCGCGGTCAACGGCAAGGATGTCAAAGATGCGGCCAGCCTGAAAAATCTCGTCGGCGGTATCGCACCGGGAGAGAAGGTCAGCGTGACGGTGATCCGTGACGGCAAGCGCCAGGAGATCAAGGCGACCCTGCAAAACGGCGGCGATATGGCCGGCGACGGTGAAGGGATGGAGTACCGTGGGCTCTATCTGGAGCCGCTCACTCCGGAGACCCGACAAAAATTCCGCCTCAGCGACCGCCTCAACGGCGTGGTGGTGACCAAAGTGACGGACAACTCCGATGCGGACAAGGCGGGCTTTAGCGTGGGCGACGTGATCGTCCAGGTGGAAAACATGGAGATCTCCGGACTGGAGGATCTGCAGAAAATCCAGAAGCACAAGGGCAAAAAACGCTATTTCATCCAGCGCGGACGGGGTATTTTCGTGCTTGTTCTGTAAAAATCCGCGTCATTTAGCGGATTTAAAAGAAATATTTGTGTAGTATTGCTGGCTTCAAGTGGGTTCGCCCATGAAATTTACAAAAGGAAATACCAGATGACAAAACCAGAACTCATCGCACAAGTAGCAGCTGCTGCTGAAACAACCAAAGCCGAAGCGGAACGCATCGTAAACGCGGCTCTGGACACTATTCAAGCAACTCTGGCAAAGGGCGAAAGCATCCAGTTCATCGGTTTCGGTAACTTCGAAGTTAAAGAACGTGCTGCACGAACAGGTATCAACCCAAGAACAAAACAAAACATCACAATCGCTGCAAAAAAAGCGGTAACTTTCAAACCCGGTAAGAAACTGAAAGACGCCGTTAACTAAATCGGACTTTCTCCGCGGGCCTTCGGGCTTGCGGGCTCTCTTCTTCTCTCCCCTTTAATCAAATCAAACTATAAAACCTTTTTTGTTATATTGACGCTTATATAACGAATCAAGGAATCTCCCCAATGGCACACGAGACCAAGTTAGACGGAAACCTATGGCTGAATATCGACTCCAACAGCTTTATGGGGCATGGGCGCATCGAGCTGCTTGAGCGTATCGACAGCACCGGTTCGATCTCCAAGGCGGCCAAGGAGATGAAAATGAGCTACAAAGCCGCGTGGGACGCGGTCGATGCCATGAACAACGTGGCCAAGGAGCCCATTGTCTCCCGCGAAACCGGCGGGCGGGGCGGCGGCGGGACGCGCCTGACCGAATACGGTAAAGAGCTGATCAGCGTTTACAAAGAGGCGGAGAAAGAGCACCTGCGCTTTTTGAACAATCTGACCGAAAAGGTCAGAAACTTTAACGACCACGCGGCATTTTTTCAAAGGATGAGTATGAAAACCAGCGCACGAAACCAATACGGCGGCACCATTTCCAGCATTACACGCGGCCCGATCAGCAGCGAAGTGGGTATTACCGTGGGCGAAGGGACGGTGATTTTTGCCAACGTGACCAACGAAAGCATCGAAGAGCTGAACCTCAAAGAGGGGATGGAAGCCTTTGCCCTGGTCAAATCCAGCTGGATCACCCTGGTCGCTCCGGAGTGTGCCAATAAAGTGAGCGCCCGAAACCGTCTGTGCGGCGAAGTGGAGTCCTTTAATACCGGTGCCATCAACAGTGAAGTAATCATTCAGCTCAATGACAAAAACACCATCACCGCGACCATTACCAATGCTTCCGCCAAGGAGATGGAGCTGCATCTTGGCTCTAAAATCTGTGCGGTGTTTAAATCCAACAGCGTCATTTTAGGCATTTAGTAGTATTCCAAAGCTTGTAACAAACAGATTAATGTTTTATTCGTTATCGTTTAACCGTCTTATCATAGTTTGTAGCGAAGGAAACACTAATGAGAAAACTAACGAGGCAAGAAATTATCATTATTCTGGGAATAGTCGCCTATATCATCACTACGATTCTTCTATGGCAGTATTTTATGCATAAACCGCTTCCGGAGAATCTTCCGGGCCCATCAAGAGGCAATGAGGCATATGGAAATCTCTTGATGTTTGTTTTTTGGGATTTCTTTGCCGCAATATGTCTTTTAATAGCGGTGGTGGTTTTTCGAAAACGAATTGCCCAACCTTTGATCGGTATCGGTGTGGTGCCATTTGTTCTATTTGGGACATTGGTAATTATTATTCTTATGGCTATGTTCGGTTAAATTCTATCGTTATTTTAAATTAAATATAACGGTGCTACACTTTCACTAAACCTTTTGAAGGATAAAGTATGTTTAGATATATATTAGTGAGTATAGCGCTAGTAGGTTCGCTTTTTGCAGGAAAAGTGGTAGTTTCCGCAGCGGCCAATACCACCTACGCCATGGAAGAGATCAAGGCGTTATTCGAAAAAGAGAATCCGGGAACGACGATTGAGCTGATCATGGGCTCTAGCGGTAAGCTGACGGCCCAGATCACCCACGGGGCTCCCTACGATATTTTCATGTCCGCCAACATGAAATACCCCAAGACCCTCGATGCGGAAGGCAAGTCCCTGACCCGTCCGCTCGTCTATGCCAAGGGCGCCTTGGTGATGTTTACGGTCAAGGATATCGACCTGAAAAAGGGGATTTCCATCGTGACCGATCCGTCCGTCAAGCGGATCGCCGTGGCCAACTACAAAGTAGCCCCCTACGGCAAGGCGGCGGTTACGGCGCTTACTAAAGCCGGTCTCATAGAAAAGGCCGAGCCGAAGTTTGCCAACGCCGAGAGCATCACCCAGACCCTGCAATATGCCATGAACTCCGCGGATATGGGCTTTGTGGCCAAGTCATCCATGTTCTCTTCCAAGCTGGCAGGGTACAATGTGGAGGGAAAAAACTGGGTCGAGGTAGACCCCAAACTTTATGAGCCCATCGAACAGGGGATTATTCTTCTGAAAAATGCCGAGGGCAAGGCCGAAGCGAAGAAGTTTTACGACTTTATCTTCTCCGACAAAGCCAAAGCCATCTTCAAACGATACGGCTATCTTCTCTAAGTAAGGAACGGTGTGAACACTCTCGAAGGACGAATACGGGCACTCAGCACTTTTCAAAGCATGAGCAAGGTCTCCCTTGAATGCGGCGACAACCTTCTTAGCTGTATCGCCCTTCGCCTCCCCGACGAAATGGGGGAGGGCACACCGGTCGATATTATTTTTAAAGAGACCGAGGTGGCGCTGTGCACCGGCGATGGCAAAGATACCTCCATCGCCAACCGGATTCCCTGCACCGTCATCTCCGTCAAATCGGGGGTGATCGTCTCCGAAGTGCTACTGGAGACGGCCGATGGGCGCACCTTCACCTCCATCATCACCAGCGACTCCCTCAAACGCCTCAATATCCAAGCTGGCTCGTCCGTCACGGCACTGATCAAGTCCAACGAAATCTCGCTGGAGCGTAAAAAGGCACACCATGGGTGAATGGCAGACCTTCTGGGCCTTTATGGAACCCTTTGTTATCTCCATCAAGCTTTCGTTTATCACGACCGTGGTGCTCTTTATCCTGGCCCTTCCCCTGGCGCTTTACTTGGCCACGACCAAATCCCGACTCAAACCCTTTTTTGAAGCGGTGACGGCGCTGCCCATCGTGCTGCCGCCTTCCGTCATCGGTTTTTACCTGCTGGTGGTGCTCTCCGAAAGCTCGCCCGTGGGCGGTTTTTTTGCCCACTATCTCGATATCCGGTTGGTCTTTAGTTTTGAGGGGCTTGTTGTGGCCTCGTGCTTTTATTCGCTCCCTTTCATGGTACAGCCGTTGCAGGCCGGGTTCGAGGGGATGAACCGCTCCATTATCGAGGCGGCCTATACGTTGGGAAAATCTCGCCTGCAGACCCTCTGGTCGGTCATGCTGCCCAATATGTACCCGTCGATTCTGACCGCTACCATTATCACCTTCGCCCACACCATGGGCGAATTCGGCGTGGTGCTCATGGTGGGCGGCAGCCAGAGCGGCGAGACCAAGGTGGCCTCCATCGCTATTTACGAAGAGGTGGAG
>QKHD01000254.1 GCA_003250175.1 Helicobacteraceae bacterium | reverse complement strand
GTGCGACCGTTTTCATGGGATTGGTGCGGATGGTCTGATTGTTTTGGTTCCCCACCATGATTTCAGCTTTGAGTGGCAGTTTTACAACGCCGACGGCAGCGAAGCCGCCATGTGCGGTAACGGCAGCCGTGCCGTCGCCCACTACGCCCACCGGGAAGGTCTGGCTCCGGAGACGATGAAGTTTCTGACCGGCGCGGGTGTGATCACGGCAACGGTTAGCGGTGAGATCGTCGAGAGTGAGCTGACCCTGCCCAATGTGCTTAGCGAGTCTATAAAAGAAGAGGGGCGAGAGTGGTTTTTTGTGGATACGGGTGTGCCGCATCTGGTGACCATTATGGAAGATTACAACGAATTTGACCCCCAACTGGCCTCAATCATGCGCCACCGCCACAATGCCAACGTGAACTACGTGCAGGTGAAAGAGGGCGTCTTGTATGTCCGGACCTTTGAGCGCGGCGTTGAAGGCGAGACCCTCGCCTGCGGTACCGGCATGGCAGCCTGCTTTTTCTATATGAACCGTCTGGGGCTTGTGGGCGATAAGGCGACCGTCTATCCGACTAGCAAAGAGGAGCTGACCTTAAGCAAACATGGCGAAATGATCCACCTCAAAGGGCAGGTGGTTAACGTCTTTAATGTAGTTCGAGAGGTTAAATGACGGTTAAAAACCGGGCCAGTATAATAAGGCAGATAAAAATCAAGGGGTCTATTTGAAGATACTCGCATGGATGAGTGCGCTGCTTTTTGGTACGTCGGTACTGCTGGGCGGCGAAGGGATGAGCAAGAAAGAGGTTCTGGCCTATGTGGATTCGCTGGGACTTCCTGCCTCCTATTACAAAATCCGTGATGTGAGTGAGAGCAAGCGCGCGTTTGTGGAGTATCTGCTTCCCATCATTCAGGCTGAGAATGAGAAAATCGAAGCCGAGCGCAACTTTGTTTTGACCCTCTTTCAAAAAAGCCACATGGAGTGGAGCCGCCTGGAGGTGGTAAAACTCACCAAGCTGGCAAAAAAATACAGCGTCCGTTCTATCTATAATCAAAATGCCTTCAACCGCCGGGTAGCTCCTATTCCCGTTTCTCTTGTGCTTGCCCAGGCGGCGGTGGAGAGCGGATGGGGCAAAAGCCGGTTTGTCCGGGATGCCAACAACGTCTTTGGCCACTGGACCTTCGGCAAACTGGGGATCGCCCCCAAAGACCGCGAGCCGGGTAAGCGCCACAAGCTGCGTCTCTTTAAAAACATTAGCGAGTCCGTCGCCACCTACATGCTCAACCTCAACCGCAACTACGCCTACCGTGAATTCCGCGAAGCCAGACTGGCCTATATCCGGAGAGGCGAGGATTTTCAGGGCTACATTGCCGCAGAAAAGATGCACCGCTATTCAGAGATCGGGGATGAGTATGTCCGGATTATCAAGAATGTGATTAAAGAGAACGAGTGGCACCAGTTTGACCCGGTGGATAACGTCTGACAAGATGCCGAAGCGGGGGCGTTAAAGCCCAGCTTCTTTGATGGCGTTGGACTGGAAGTCGGAGATGAGCGGATCGATGATCTCGTCAAAAAGACCGCTGCCCATGATCTCTTCCAGGCGGTAGAGGGTCAGGCCGATACGGTGATCGGTGATCCGGTTTTGGGGGTAGTTGTAGGTCCGGATGCGTTCGCTCCGGTCGCCGCTGCCGACTTGGGCCTTACGGTCCCCGCTGACGGCATCGAGCTGTTTTTGCATCTCCGCTTCGTAGATGCGTGATTTCAGGATCTTCATCGCCTTGTCTTTGTTTTTATGCTGGGATTTTTCATCCTGCATGGAAACAACGATGCCCGTGGGCAGGTGGGTGATCCGGACGGCGGAGTCGGTGGTGTTGACCGACTGGCCGCCGTTGCCGCTGCTCCGGAAGACGTCGATTTTCAGATCGTTCGGACTGATCTGAACGTCTACGTCGTCGACTTCCGGCATCACCGCAACGGTAACCGCGGAAGTGTGCACGCGCCCCTGGGATTCGGTCTGGGGTACGCGTTGGACGCGGTGGGTTCCGCCTTCATATTTAAGGCGGCTGTAAACCTGCTCGCCTTTGAAAAGGGCGATCACCTCTTTGTATCCGTGGTGGTCGCTCTCGCTGGAGGAAGCGATTTCTACCTTCCAGCCGTGTACGTCCGCGTAGCGAACGTAGGCGCGGAAGAGATCACCGGCAAAGATTGCCGCTTCGTCACCGCCGGTACCGGCACGGATTTCAAGGTAGATGTTTTTGTTGTCGTTGGGGTCTTTGGGAATGAGCAGGACTTTGATCTCTTCCTCTAACTCTTCCTTTAAAGGCTCCAGGGTTTTGAGCTCTTCCTTGGCCAGGTCGCCCAGCTCGTCGTCATAGAGAAGTTCTTTGTTTTCTTCGATGCTTTCGAGGGTTTTGATGTAGCGGGTGGAGGCGAGGTAGATGGCTTCAAGGGATGACTGCTCTTTCGAGATTTCAGTCATCTTCTTGATGTTGTTGGTAATGTCCGGAGAGCTCAGCATATCCGATATCTCATGATACCGGTCGATAAACGGTTGCAGACGCTCTTTTAGCATAGAGAGCGACTTACTGGATTTTGTTTACGAAGAGGGCGAGGCGGCTTACTTTACGGGAAGCAGTTTGTTTTTTCAGGATGCCTTTGCTTACCATTTTGTGCAGTTCTTTGTTGGCAAGTTTGAAGTTAGCTTCTGCTTCTTCTTTGCTTGTGGATTGAACAACAGCTTTGATGATGTTACGCATTTTTGTGCGGTAGGCACGGTTGCGCTCTGTTCTTACAGCCGTTTGTTTGATACGTTTCAGGGAAGACTTATGGTTAGCCATTTTACTTGGTTTCCTTATGTTTAATTGTACCTGCGTACTTATTTTGGTAGAATCATACCCAAGTGAAGTTTAAAATTAAATTAAAATAAAATTAATATTCGTTTAAGGATAAAATATGCCCCTCTTCGGAACCGACGGAGTACGTGGTCAAGCGGGTTCGACCATTAATCCCTATCTGGTCTTAAAGCTCGCCATGGCCGCAGGAATCTATTTTAGAAAGCACTCCGTAACCAATAAAATCCTTGTCGGCAAGGATACCAGAAGAAGCGGCTATATGATTGAAAACGCCCTGGTCAGCGGCTTTACCGCCGTGGGCTACAACGTGGTTCAGATCGGTCCCATGCCGACACCCGCCGTTGCTTTTCTGACCGAAAACATGCGTTGTGATGCGGGGGTGATGATCAGTGCGTCGCACAACCCTTTTGACGATAACGGCATCAAATTCTTTACCCACAACGGCTCCAAACTCTCTCCGGAGGAAGAGGCCGAAATCGAGCGGATCTTTGAAGACGAAGAACTCCTCACCGCCAACATGCAGCAGGGCAAAAAGATCGGCTCCTCCAAACGGATCGACGACGTCATCGGGCGCTACATCGTCCACATCAAAAACTCCTTTCCCCGTGAAATGACCCTGAGCGGCAAGCGCATCGTTATCGATGCGGCCAATGGTGCGGCCTATAGGGTTGCCCCAACGGTGTTCCGCGAACTGGGTGCCGAGACGGTGGTGATTAACGCAGAGCCGGACGGCTACAATATTAATGAAGAGTGTGGGGCGCTCCACCCGGCGAATCTTGCCAAGGAGGTCATCCGTTACCGCGCCGATATCGGTTTTGGGCTGGACGGCGACGCGGACCGTCTAGTCGTGGTGGACGAAAAGGGTGAAACCGTCGACGGCGATAAACTGCTGGGTGTGCTGGCCGTATCCCTGAAAGAGCAGGGCAGGCTGAAAAATGACGCCTGCGTAGCAACTATTATGAGTAACGGTGCCTTGGACGACTACCTTAAATCCCACGGTATCAAGCTCTTCCGCAGCGACGTGGGGGATAAGCACGTCGTTGATCTGATGCAGAAAAACGGCCTGACATTCGGGGGCGAGCAGAGCGGGCACATCGTCTTTAGCGACTTTGCCAAAACCGGTGACGGTCTGGTCAGCGCACTGCAGACCATTGCCTATATCCTCGGCTGCGGCAAACCGGCCAGTAAAGTCCTCAACCAGTTTGATCTCTACCCGCAGCTGCAAAAGGCGATTCCGGTTGTTGAAAAGACACCTCTGGATGAGATTGCCGGATTTCCGGAGCTGCTCGCTGAAATCGAAGGGGCGGGGATGCGCCATGTGATTCGCTACTCCGGAACGGAAAACAAGCTCCGGATTCTGCTGGAAGGCAAAGAAGGTAAAAGCCTCCAAACCATGTTTGACAAGACCGTTGCCCTGTTGAGCCGCCGATGAGTTTGCAGAAACTCTCTTTTTTCGCACTGGTAGCGGTGGCCGTATTTGGTCTGGATCAATACATCAAATACCTGATTTTAGAAGGGTTGCGCTGGGACAGCAGCTGCCTCTCCATCACCTAT
>QKHD01000338.1 GCA_003250175.1 Helicobacteraceae bacterium | reverse complement strand
CATTGCTGGGCTACGGATGGGACGGACAACAATTTAGTATCGGGCGGCGGGTGCTCTTTTGGGGTGCGTTGGAGGCGCGGCATATCGTCGATGGTTTCAACCCGCAAGAGCAGCGCAACGACCCCTTCGTAACGGATAAGATCGGTGCCTGGAGCGCGGCCTACGCCTACTATACCCAGACGGGAGAGCTTTCGCTCATCGTCAAAACCCATGAGGAAAATCTCCCCATGGCGGAGGCTCCCTACGCCTACCGGCTCTTTCCCGATACGGTGAGCTATGACGAGGCGGTGGTCAGCGAATCCTCCCGTGACCGTCCCACCCTCTATGGGCTATGGAGTGGTACGGCAGAGTGGGAGGAGTGGTCGGCGGATTATGCCCTGATCGTCCAGAGCGGCTACGACTCCCAGCGCTATTTTGCTCCGGAGGGTGCTGTTCTGCCGCCGGTCTATCACCAATACGCCTACCGCGCCAACAAGATCATGACCTACGACACCCTGGTCGCCGGAGCGGCACTCTTCAAACTGGAAGCCCTCTATGCGGATGTGACGGATAGCGAGGTCGTTTCCGATTACTACCATGTGGGCCTGGGGGTGGAGTACACCCTGGAGCAGGTCTATGACGGGGCCAGCCTGGGGCTGATTGCGGAGTATTACCGGTACGGCACCCTGCAATCGGGGCGGCTGACGGACCGGGATCTCTTTGAGGTCTTTCAAAACGACCTCTTTCTCGGTGCACGCTGGAGCAACAACGATGCCTATGACACGGCGCTCATCGGGGGTGTGGTGCTTGACCGTCAATACGGCGAAGCCAACTACTACCTGGAATTTGAACGCCGTCTGGGCGATGCCTACAAGCTCAAGGCGGACTACCGCTATATCGAGCCTTCCGATACCAAGATGACGGCCTATGCGCTGCTCGAACGCCACGAGCGTGTGAGCGTGACGCTGGGATACTATTTTTAAGGACAACAAATGAAACGCATGATTGACGGGATTATCCGTTTTCGCTGGCTGATCGCCCTGGGGATTCCCCTGATTACCGTGCTGCTGTCAATGCAGTTAAAGCACCTGCAGTTCGAGGGGAGCTACCGCATCTGGTTTGACGAAGAGTCGACGATTCTCAAAGACTACGACGCTTTCCGGAGCATCTTTGGCAATGACAGCGCCATTACAATTACCTTCCGCGATGAGGCCGGGGTCTTTAACCCCAAGGCGCTGGAAACCGTCGCAAGGATCACGGAAAAACTATGGCAGACCCCCTATATCGCCCGGGTCGACTCGCTAACCAACTACCAATACGTCCATGCCGATCCGGAGGCTCCGGACGAGGTGATCGTCGAGGATTTTATTCCGGACGACCGTGTCCTACGCCCTGAAGAGTTGCATCAAAAATCGGTGCAGATTCGCAACGAAGAGGCGGTCATGGGGCGAATGCTCAGCGACGATCTGACCACCACCATGATTGTCGGCCGTCTCACCCCCAAGGCGGGGGAAGATCCGGAGGTGAATCTTAAGATCATGGAAGCGGTCGAAGCGATCACTGCCGTTGAAACCGAGCAAAACGGTTATGAGTTTCATCTCAACGGTGCTCCGCCGATTAATGCTTCGTTTGTCCGGATCGCTAAAACGGACGGTGGCATCTTTATTCCCCTGGCGCTGGTCGTAGCGATGGCACTTTTGTGGGCGGTATTTAGACGGGCTTCGGCCATGCTGATCAGTATCTCCGTGGTGGTCTTTACCTTTTTAATCGTGCTCTCCGTTCAGGTGCTGCTGGGCTATCGGCTCAACAACTTCACGGTCAATATGCCGGTCTTTGTCATCGCCATCGGGATCGCCGACGCCATGCACCTGATCTGGGTCTACCTGATCGGGCGCAAAAAGGGGATGGACAACCACCAGGCGATCCACTACAGCGTGCAGAAAAACTTCTTGGCCATCCTGCTAACGTCGCTGACCACGGCGGTCGGGTTCGCCTCCCTGGGGATCAGCCCCGTGGTGCCCATCCGCACCCTAGGGATCGCCACGGCCAATGCGGCCTTGCTGGCCTTTGTCTTTACCCTCCTGTTTGTTCCGGCAATTCTGGCGATTGTCGACCCTAAGGTGCGCCCGGGAAAAAGCGATGAGACTAGAAGCCACCGTTTTTCCCTTGCCTACGCAAAATTTATTATGCGTTATGACAAGAAGATTCTGGCCTACACGGTGGGACTTGTTTTGCTGATTGGTATCGGTATCGCATCGGTGCGGGTCGATTCCAACACGATCCGCTACTTTGACGAATCAACCCCCGTGCGCCAGGCGGTAGAATTTCTGCAAGAGAACCTGAGCGGCCCGATGATCTACGAAATCGTGGTCGATTCCGGACAAAAAGACGGGATCAAAAGTCCCGATTTCCTACGCCATGTCGAACGTTTTGGAAACGAGTATCAGGCAGAATTTTCCGACATCCGCCATGTCAGTTCGCTTTTGGATGTGGTGAAAAAGTTTAATGAGGTCATGCAGGGTGAGAAACGGGTTCCGGATGATCAGAATCTGGTTGCCCAGTACCTGCTGCTTTACTCCCTCTCCCTTCCTCAGGGCATGGAGATCAACGACCGCATGGACGTGGAAGAGCGGCTGTTTCGGGTCAGTGCCGCAGCCAATATCGTCGATACCTCCAAAGATCTGGCGATGATCCACTGGGCCGAGGCGTGGTGGGCCAAGACCCCGTATCCCGCCAAGGTGAGCGGACAGACGGCGCTCTTTGCCTATATGCAGAGCGACGTGACCGATACGCTGATCAAGTCGATCGCCATCGCGATTGTGACGGTCTCCATTATGATGGTGCTCATCTTTAGAAACCTCCGGATGCTGCCGCTTTTTGTGCTGCCCAATATCCTGCCCATCGCGCTGGTTCTGGGGGTCATGGGGTGGCTGCACATCGATATCGACATGGGTGTGGCCGTCTCCGGAGCCATCATCATCGGCGTGGCGGTGGACGACACGATCCACTTCATGGTTAAATACCTCGAAGCCCGGCACAGGGGCGAAAGCATGGAGGCGGTCTTCGCCCACGTCATGCAGTACGCGGGGCACGCCATCATCTTTACGACAGTGATCCTCAGCGCGGCCTTTTTGATCTTTGTCTTCAGCCGGTTCGTGCCCAACTTCCACTTCGGTGTGGTGACGGCTTCGGCGCTGGTTCTGGCGGTGGTGATCGACCTGTTGATGCTGCCGGCGATTCTCAGTATTCTGGACAACCGCAAAAAAAGTTTGCTCTAAAATCGCGCGGGGGATTCTTGCTATAATTCCCCCATGCAAACAACCTCACTCTCCTATGATCTTATCGTCGCCGGCGCAGGTGCGGCGGGCATGATGGCCGCCATCACCGCCGCCAGACGGGGCCAGCGGGTCCTGCTGCTTGAAAAGCTCCCCGCGATCGGCGCCAAACTAAAGGCCACGGGCGGCGGCCGCTGCAACCTCACCAACACCCTGGACAACGACACCTTCATGACCCGCTTCGGTAAGCAGGGGCGCTTTATGACCACGGCGCTGCGCGCGCTGGATCATAACGCGCTCCGGAGCTTCTTTGCCCAAATCGGCGTAGCGACGGACGCTCCGGACGGCTTTCGGGTCTTTCCCGTGGGGCATAGCTCCGGAAGCATCATCGATGCCCTTCAGGCGGAGATGCAGCGCCTGAATGTCACCGTGCAGTGCGGTGAAAAGGCGGAGGCGCTTGTACTGGAAGCGGGCAGGGTGGTCGGCCTGCAGACCCAAAGGGGCGTCTACCCTGCGCCCTCGGTGGTGATCGCCACGGGCGGCCTGGGCTACCCGCAGCTCGGCGCCGAGGGTGACGGCCTGCAACTGGCCAAGGCCGCGGGCCACACCGTGACCGCCTGCTACCCCGCCATGATGCCGCTTAAAACCCGCGAAACCTGGGTTGCGGAGTGTCGCGCCGACACGATCCCCAAAGCAACGCTCCGGATTGATCTGAAAAAGGCCAAGGGATTGCACGCCACGGGCGACCTGATCTTTACCAAAGAGGGCATCCGCGGCCCCGTGGTGCTGGACTTTGCCAGGGAGATCACCCCGCTGCTGGAGAGCCACGGCGAGGTGCCCCTGCTGGTGAGCCTGACCGATCTCGATGAAAACGCCGTACTGGCGCACCTCAAAACCAACGCCCAGCTCAGCGTGGGCGAAAACCTTGCCAAAATCCTCCCCCAAAGTGTGGCCAACGCCCTCATCCGTGAATCCGGAGGCGATCCGGAGCTGACCTTCGCCAAACTCTCCGGAAGCACACGCGACCGGCTGATTAAGACGGTGGCGAAAACCCCGCTCACCGTCACCGGACACGACGGCTTCAAACAGGCCATGATTACCCGAGGCGGCGTCAAACTGAGCGAGATCGATCCGGAGACCATGCAGAGCCG
>QKHD01000160.1 GCA_003250175.1 Helicobacteraceae bacterium | reverse complement strand
TTGAACCGATCCGATCCCCGTCGGGAGCGGTGCATGCCTATGACATGGTGCATCTTCTGGCCTTGGCTATCAAAAAGGCCGGTTCGGTTGATCGTCACACCGTCCGAAAAGCCCTGGAGCATCTACCCGCTTACCGGGGATTGGTTCGTAACTACAAACCGGCCTTTACCCCACAAAACCACCGGGCACTGCGTCTGGAGGATTACCGTATGATGCATTTCGGATCCAACGGCAGTATCATTCCCGTAGAAGAGGACCAGCCATGAAAGAAATGGCATCCATCGAGGTAAAACGAAGTTTTCGACGCAGGGTAGTAGTGTGGGTCAGCCTCCTCATCGGTACGGCGATTCTGGTGACGGTGTTTTTCGCTTTTCTGTTTATTAAGGGGCATATGGGTGCTCAGATGCAGGTGCTGCTGGAAAACAAGGCCCTCTCGATTCAGGGTAGGGTGGAGCAGCGTATCCGCTATCTGGTTGAAAACACGGAGCTGTTGACAAAAAATGATCTGGTGATTAATGCCTTCATCGATCCCGGTGGTCGCGACAGCTATCTGTTGCCGTTGACGGAAAATTTTATGGAGGGGAAGAACGTCATCTCTCTTAGTCTGGTGGATTTTGACGGCAAGATCCTTTTTAAAACCCAGGACGATGTCCCGACATATGCTTCGTCTCCGGAACTGCGCAGTGCGTTGGCCATGCAGCAAGAAAGCCTCTATCTTAATCAGTTCACCCACAACCTCACCCTGGTGGCTCCGATTCACTATTATGGTACGACCCAGGGAGCCGTGGTGGTGGTCTTTGACCTGCAGGCCATTGCCCAGCGGATTCAGCCTGCCGACCCGGGTGCTTATTTTCAGTTGATCCATACGGGAAGCAAGGTGATTTACAGTTTTAATTACCATCCGGAGACGCTCTATAGCAGCGCCGTGATTGTTCCGGGGAAAGAGACCCCGTTTCTCTCCGCCTTGCATCTGGACATCAAAGTGGGTCTTCCGGAGGATCACTACTTTGCCCCGGTGAACCAGGCCCTGGTGCGTATTGCGCTGATTGGTCTGCTGGCTGTGCTTTCGGGTATGGTGGTGGCGCTGGTTTTGGCCGATACGATCACCCGCCCGATCCTGACCCTTTATCACCGTGTACGGCGCATGGGCGAAGAGGGCGCTCAGTCGTGCTACCCCATCGGTACGGATGATGAACTCGATGCATTGGCCCTGGCGTTTGACGAGCGCAACACGCAACTGCAGGAGACCACCAAAGCCATCGAGCAGCTCAACCAAAACCTGGAGCACCGTGTCGAAGAGGAGGTGGCCCGCCGCCAAAACAGCGAGATGCTGATGCTGGATCAATCCCGTATCGCCGCCATGGGCGAGATGATCAGTGCCGTTTCCCACCATTGGCGTCAGCCCCTTAGCGTGGTAGGACTTGAGGTTCAGAGCCTGCGGGATGATTTTGAAGATGGCCTCCTTAATGCTGAACGAATCGAGGAGGTCATCGACATCACCATGACCAAAGTAACGGAGATGTCGGAGATGATCGATAATCTCCGGGGCATGTCCGATGTCAGGGAACGACGCTTTGTCTCGGTGCACACCGAACTGTTGAGTGTCTACCGCCTGCTAAAAGCGGAGTTTGACCAGCGCAATATCCATGTACTGTGCCGTTGTGGAGAGCACGTAGCCACCGCGATAGAGAGCAAGAATTGTGAGCTGACGGAGATGAACCGTATCGAAGTGGTTGCCAGTGATTTTCGTCAGGTAGTCTTTAATATCCTGGTCAATGCCAGAGACGCTATTCAGGTTTCTGCCAACAGCAAAAAAGGGCAGGTAACGGTAAGCTACGCCCTGGAGTCGGCCCAGTGGATTCTTGTCAGTATCGAGGATAATGGCGGCGGGATCAATCCGGAGATCATGCGACAGGTCTTTGACCCCTTTTTCAGTACCAAAGAGCGGGGTTCCGGACAAGGGGCCATCACCGGAGTAGGATTGGGGCTCTATCAGGTTAAAATGGCCGTGGAAGAGCGCATGGGCGGCAGTGTCTGGATTGAGAATGGCAATATGGGAGCAAAGGTGATACTGCGGCTACCCGTCATGGGGCGCCTATAAGCTTCAAAAACTTGTAATTTGTGCAACAAGATGCACTAAAAATAAGATTTTATAATACTTTTTTCATAGTAAATTTACTATCATTCCCGAATCCATTGGAGTAGCATTTATTTGGATTGTTCATGTACCTGGCTGCAGGCGGTGCATATATCTATGAAGAAAGTCGAGTTTTCGTATGAAACGAGTGTTGGAGCTTATGAAAGAGTCGCCGTATATTAATGGGAAGCTGTATTTGCTTTACCTGGCGGCGGCAATTCTAGGAGTGATCTCCTACAACTATTTTGACAGGGAGCTTGCCCTGTATTTTTACGCCAATCTTACCGGTGTCAAAGAGCAGATCGTCGAAGCCCTCACGCGGGCCGGTGAGAGCGGTTATTATCTTATTGGTACCATCGTACTGTTATTGGTGATTAGAAACAAGCCTTTTATTAAACGGGGTCTGATTCTGATCCTTGCGTCGGTTGCGGCTTCCGGATTGATCACCAATATCCTCAAAGTGATTTTTGCCAGATATCGCCCTCGTATGCTTCGAGAAGACCTCTACGGGTTTAACTGGTTTGATTTTGGTTATGCCGTTAACTCTTTTCCCTCCGGACATGCAACAACGGCTCTGAGTGTCTACGTGGCATTGGCATTATTGCTGCCGAAATACCGATACCTCTTTTTATTGATCGGTATTATTATCGCCTTTACCAGGGTGATGCTCTCCCTTCATTTCTTGAGTGATATTCTGGTTGGCGGCATTATCGGAAGTTTTATCAGTATTGTTCTCTATCAATACATCATTGTTGATTGGAAAAACCAGCAAAATGCGCCTGAGCCCAAGTAATTTTGTCTTTGTCATCACGCTGTTTAACATTGTGGTTTACCACACAGGGCTTTTTGGCTTTGTGTCGGACAAGGTCGAAAACCTCTTTTCCTGGGGCGGCTTTTTAATCCTCTTTTCCATCTTGGTGATTTTGTTGATCCTCAATCTCCTGGTGCTTTTCCTTATTGCCGCCATCTCAATCAGGCTGTTGAAAATTTTTGTCATCATGGGCCTGATCGGTAACTCGATCGCCGTCTATTTTGTCACCACCTACAATATCTTTTTGGACAAAGCCGTCTTGGGGAATGTTCTCAATACGCAGACTTCCGAGGCGATGAGTTTTTACAATGCGGAGATCTTTTTATATCTGGTGTTCTTGGGAATTCTGCCCAGCTATTTTGTCTACAGACTGACCATCGTACCCAGTCGAAGACTTGGATTGGTGCTGAAGGGCTTTGGTATCTTTGCCGTGGGGCTCCTCTTTTTATACCTCAATTCACCCACGTGGCTATGGCTGGACAAAAACTCAAAATATCTTGGTGCCCTGGCGATGCCGTGGTCGTACACGATCAATACGGCACGGGCAGCGGCTGATCGGATAAAATACTCTAAAAAACAGGAGCTCTTACCACCCGCAACACTGACTGATCACAATAAAACGGTTGTTATTCTGGTGATTGGCGAGTCGGCTCGGGCGGACAACTTTTCACTTTACGGCTACGGACGGGAAACCAATCCACTGTTAAAAGAGCAGAACATTCTCTTTGTCAAGGCGAAGTCAGCCACCACCTATACAACCGGTTCCGTTAACAGCATGATGGCCCATAACGGCGAGATCTATACCTCCCACGAACCGCTCCCCAGTTATCTGCAACGACACGGTGTTGATGTTTTCTGGCGAACCAACAACTGGGGCGAACCTCCGATGAAAATCAAAAAATATCAGCGCGCCAAAGAGCTGCAAAAGCAATGTACGGGTGAGCGCTGTGGGTTTGACGAGGTGATGCTGACCGGACTTAAAGAAGAGATTCAATCGTCAGAACAGGAAAAGATCTTCGTGGTGCTCCACACCTATACCAATCACGGTCCACTCTATTTTGACAAATATCCGGAGGGTTTTGAAGCATTCAAGCCGGTCTGTAAAAGTGTCGACTTGCAAAAATGCACCCAGGAGTCTCTGATCAACGCCTATGACAATACAATTCTCTATACGGATTATTTGCTGGATAAAACGATCAAGCTGCTGGAGGCAATCAATGTGCCTTCCGTCATGATCTACCTCTCTGATCACGGTGAATCTCTGGGTGAATACGGGCTCTATCTGCACGGCGCGCCCAATGCACTGGCTCCGGATGTGCAGCGCAATGTTCCCTTTATATTCTGGGCGTCGGATTCCTTCTTGAAACTCAAAGGCGTCTCGCAGCTTTCGGCGGACAAGACGCAGGAGTACGGTGACCCCAATGTGTTTCATACGGTGCTGGGAATCTTTGGTGTGCAATCACCCGTTTACAATGTAAAGCTCGATATT
>QKHD01000089.1 GCA_003250175.1 Helicobacteraceae bacterium | reverse complement strand
GAAAAGAGCTGATGGGTGCCGGTTTTTTCCTGGAAAAGGTTCTGGATGTCGGTGATGGTCTGGTTGATAAACTGCACCGAATCGTCCAGCTTCTCCAGGGCGGGTTTGATGCTGCGCACGCTGGCGTCGGGCTGGTGCTCCGCCGTGCTGTGCAGGTTCATCAGGATCGACCCCATCCGGCTCAGGGGCTGGCGCCACTGGTGGGCGATAAACCCGACGGTCGAGCCGATCATGGCGTATTTTTTCTGTTCATCCACCTCCAGGCGGAGCCTTGTGGACTCCTCCTGCATGCTTCTGAGCCAACTGGAAAAGGCGGTAGAGAGAAAAAAGGCCCCCGCCATCACCCCGAACAGCACCCCGTACTGGGGGAAAAAGGCGCTGCTCGCCCCAAAAAAGTAATTGGTCAGGAAGTAGATGAACATCCCCTTGCTCGTCACCGTCGCCAGGGCGAAGTAGACGGCTCCGGGATAGCGTTTGTAGACGGCCCAGAAGGCAAAAAAGAAGACCATGGGCGTAATAATGCCGCCGCTGACGATGGCCGCGTAGGGAACGATCCGGACCATCTCCGGCCAGATATAGGCCAGGGGGAAAATAACCACGTGCGCCCCGGTAAAGATGATAAAGGCGTAAAAGATACGGGCCCAGATAGGAGCACGCCGCTTGAGGTCAAAAAACTGCAGCGTTACCAGGTGCCAGAAGGTATTAAACAGCGCAATGCAGATAAAACCGAGGTGGGTAAAGACCCAATAGGGTATCAGCCACCCGCCGAAGAGGTAGTAAAGCCCGCTGAAATTCTGGGTAAAAAGCCCCATAATGAGGTAGAGAATAAAGTAGAGGTAAAAGCGCAGCCGCACCACCCGATAGATCATGTAGTTGTAGAGGATAATGCTGATGATAAAGCCCAGAAAAACCCCGAAAACCGCCATGTTGACGGCTTCGCGCAGGACAAAGTCGTTGGGGGTGTAGATCGTCCACCCGATCTCCATCGGCCCGACAGCCTCGATCCGGGTGACGATCACCACCCCTTCACCCGCCTCCAGATGCACGGAAAAGTTGCTGATAAAGGAGCGGTAGGCGCGCTCCTCCATGGGGCGGGTGTCGCCCAGGGCGTGAAAGGCCCGGAGCTTTCCCTCCTGAAAGACATAGGTATCCAAAACGTCCATGGCAGTACGCCGGTTGGCGAAAATGTACTCTCTGCGCTCCGGAGCGGCATTGCGCACCTTCATGCGGGTCCAGTAGACTTTGCGGCTGGTGCCCAGGTTGCTTTGGGTTACCGGGGCCATCCCCTCCATCTGCAGCACCGCTTCGGCGGTGAGGTTATTGTCTTTGTCTTCCACCAGCTCCATGAGATGCATGACACCGGAAAAATCCTGGCTCCCCCACAAGGCCACCTCCCCCGCATTGAGATGCAGGCCGCCCCAAAGGAGCAAAAACGCCGCTGCCAGGGCTTTCATTGGCTGTCGCCGGCCAGAAGATACCCCACTTCTTTGACGTTGCGGATATGCCCGAAGCCGTATTTTTTCTTGATCCGGTAGACCAGGTTTTTAATTCCGGAGCCCTCCGCCGGTTCGCCGTGGTAGAGGTGCTCTTCGATCTGCTGCAAGGTGACCGGACGGCCGTTTTGGCTGATGAGCAGCTGAATCAGCGCACTCTCCAGACGGGTCAGGATATGGTCGTCGCCATCGACATGCAGAGTGCCCGTGGCGTAATCGTAAAAGCAGCCGTCACGGAAGTAGTGGCGGGCCATCCCTTCGTCGATGCTGCGGGTGACTGCCGTCTCCAAAAACTCCTTCAGCCCCGCATAGGTGAGGGGCTTGGCGATGTAGCCCATAAGGTTCAGCGGGATACAGCGCAGCAGCATATCCTCTTTCATGTGGTTGCTGATGACCGCGATGGGAATATGCCGGTCAAACTTGCGGATCTCCCGGATAAACTCCGGACCGTCCATGATGGGCATAACGTAATCGGTAAAAATCAGGTGGACTTTTTTCTCACGGTACAACGCCAGCGCCTGGGAGCCGTTCTCCGCTTCGTAGACCCGGTTAAAGTAGTTTTGCAGCGTTCTCGAGAAGTTTTCACGTATCTCCCGGTCGTCCTCCACCAGGAGCAGATTGAGGTTTTTCAGTATCTCCACCGTGTCGTCCCTCTTTGATAAAAATGTGTAAATGTAGCATACCAAAGTCGCATGTAAGTCGTATTTTTTCAACTTAGTGGCCTTCCTGTGGCCTGCGACCTGACTGCGACCTTATTATGATAGTTTTCGTTTACTTTTAAAAAATCTTTTATCTTGCATACCAATGCCATCTTATGTGAAGGGGAGAGCACATGATTACGGCCATTCCGGTCAATCCGGACGCGACCATCGTCCACAACGCAGGCTACGCACCGTTTTTTTCCATTTACGAGACCTCCGGAAGCGGAGCCGTCCACCTGAAAACCGTCGCCAACCCGCGGGCTGCCATGATCCCGTCCGGCTGTCTGGCCACGATGGACTGCCACTGCCCCGGTGAGGTGGCGGGTGATCCCCAGCATATGATTTTGCACTACTATTTGGTCGAAATTCTGCACGGGTGCGACATGGTGCTGGTGAAGTTTCTTTGCGAACACACCCGGCGCATTTTTGACCAAGTCGGTCTGCTGACGTACAAAATTCCCCCCATTATTCACGACGAAGAACACGCCATCCGGAATTTTATTCTGGGTGACTATCACCAATCTTTCCACGGAGCCGCCCTGTGAACCTACGAACCCTGACCCTTTTGTCGCTGCTGCTTGGCAGCCTCTATGCCGTCCAGCCCCTTGGGGAAAAAGTCCAGGAGGAGCTCTTAAAACGCGAAGCCGCCCAGGCGCTGGAGGCCAAGGAGTTTGCCAAGGCCCTGGAGATTCTTGAAGAACTCTCCCTGCAGCGCAGCGACGATCCGTGGGTAAACTACCGTCTGGGGGTCTGCGCCGCCGCCCTTAAACTCTACGACGAGGCGATTGCCGCCTATGAACGGGTGCTCATCGTCAATCCGGAGCACATCCCCGCCCGTCTGGAACTGGCCCAGGTCTACCTTATCTTGAACATGAACAAAGCGGCCAAAAAAGAGTTTGCCCAGCTGCTCAAAAAACCGGCCCTCAAACCCGAAACCGCCGCCCAGGTTCAGGCGATTTTGGCCACGCTCGAAGCCAGGGAAACACGCCACCAGATCAACGGCGCCCTGATGGTCGGCCTCGGCTATGACGACAACGTCAACAACGCCATCGGCTCCGGAAACTACAAGGTTGTTCCCGAAAACGTGCTGGGGATTCCCGACGGCATCGCCGGGGACGAACCCGAAAGCGACACCGTCCATACGGAGATGGCCACCCTGCAACACCGCTACAACCTCAGCGGCGACGGCCGCATCATGACCCAGGCATCGGCCACGCTGCTGACCTACACCTACCAGGAGCAGACCGACCTCAACCTGCTCTACGCCTCCTTGCAGGCAGGGGTCACCGTGGAAGGTCGCCATACCTACCGTGTCAGCGCCCGCATGGACTCCCTCTCCCTTGGCGGCGAAGACTACATGCAGATCAGCGGCCTGGACCTGGGCTACCGGATCAACATGGCGGGCTTTATGCAGGGGTTTGCCCTTGTGAAATACGCCCAGAAAACCTACGCGACCTTCACGGAAAACGACGCGACCTATACGGAGCTCTCCCTGGGGCTTCGCCACGGACGGGAGTGGGAGACCGCCCTCATTTACGGCGCCGAATCCGGAGCCGAGGCGGCCAATATCAACCGCAACACCCTGGGGCTTCGGGCCGGGTATCTCTACCCCGTCTCCTCCAATTTCAGTCTCACCCTGCTGGCCGCCTATATGCGCTTTGACTATCAGGATGAGACCTACGATCAGACCCTCACCCTCTCCAAGCGCGCCGATACGCAGATGCGCGTCGGCGCCGGATGTGAGTACCTCTTTGATCAGAACCTGCGCCTGCAGTTGACGGCCAGCCACATCACCAACGATTCCAACCACCAACCCTACCAGTATGAAAAGAACCTCGCAGGCCTCAACCTGACGTGGCTCTTTTAAGCCGGAACCCAAGGAGACCCCATGAAAAAACTTTCCCTTCTCGCCCTGATCGCACTCTTTCTCTTTAGCGCCGCCCTCCATGCCGCCGTCGGACGTATCGCCGCCATGATGGGCGAAGTGGGTATCGAACGCAATGGCAAACTGATTACCGGAACCGTGGGACTGGGTCTGGAGACCAAGGACATCATCCTCGTCGGCAGCCGTTCCCGCACGCAGATCATCTTTGCGGACAAAACGGTCATCAGTCTGGGGCAGAAAAGCCGCTTTACCATCGACGCCTACCAGCAAGGGGCCAACCCCAAGGCGGAGTTCGGGATCGTGGAAGGGGCCTTCCGGACCATCACCGGAAAAATCGGCAAGATCGCGCCCGACGCCTTCAAGGTAAAGACCAAGGTCGCCACCATCGGGATCAGGGGAACCCAGTTCATGGGCGAGATCGGTGAAACGGAACAGATCGCCTGTACCCAGGGGGCCATCACCGTCGAAACCCCCAACGGTATGGTGGACGTCAGCGCCGGCCAGATTACCCGACTGCTCCCCAGCGCGCCCCCGGCCCGCCCCGCCCGCTACAGCCGCGACGAGATCAACATCCTGAGCGAACAGGTCGACGACGAAGGGGAGATTCTGCGTATCGAAGAGATCCCCCCGACCCAGATGAATCCGGAGGCAGACCCGGAACCGGCTCCGGCGGCTCCGGAGGAGAAAGCGACCGCCGAAGAGAGCGCGGAGGGCGAGACCGAAACGGCGGAGACAACGGGCAAAATCATCACCCTGCTCGAACCCGACCCCATTCCACAGGAGCCCGCAGTGGTTGAGGAGACCACCACCGTCATCGCCACCGCCGTGGATGACGGCACCATAACCCAGACCATCGAGGAGATCGCCGATATTCTGGGCATCGATCCGGAGAACTACACCGAAGAGGAGTTTAACCGTATTCTCCAGGTGATCATCGACAACGACCTGGCGGAGCGTATCCTAAACGGTGAAATCGATCTTGATTCGTTGAACACGATCCCTGCGACGGGCAGCACCATTCCCACCGCCAGTTACGTCCTCATCGACGATGTCTACGCCTCCAACGTCAACTACGGCTTTTGGCTCCTCTCCGGAGCGAGTGCCGAGGACTACACCGTTGCCCAGATTACCGGGGCGCTGGTCTCCGGTGTTAAAACCCCCGAGAGCGTTATCTCCAACTACATTAGCAATTCGGCCACCGCCAGCTACAGCGGCAGCAGTATCGGGGTCATCACCTCCGGAGGGGTCTCCGAGCAGGCGACGGGCGGGGTAAACCTGAACATTGATTTTGCCAATGTGGCCAACCCCGTCTCCGGAGACATCTCCTTGAGTTCGGAGAGTTTCACCACCGGCCTGACGGTCAATTCGGGCACCCTGGCCCCTAGCGGATTCACCCTGGGCTTCGGCAATGCCGACGGCTCCGGAACCGGCGCCTTCTACGGCACGGGCGGCCAGGAGATCGGCGGCACCTTTGACGCCACCAACATCGACGGCACCGGTACCTCCGCATTCGGGGCATTTGTCGGAGCACAATAATGAAAAAAATATTTTTACTCCCCCTTCTGGCCCTCAACCTCTACGCGGCCAACTTCTACCTGGACCCCAACGGGGTGACCATCCGCTGTGAAGCCGCAGCCGTCGGCGAGACGGGGGATGTCAATGGCGTGACCTATACCAAGATCAGTGATAAAAGCTCATTACTCTATTTCAACGGCAGTGTCGATGCGACCCAAGCCTGTACATCGGGTATCACCAATATGAGTACATGGTTTATGACAGAGAATTTTAATAAGAACATCTCACACTGGGACACCTCCTCGGTCACCTCATTTGCCATGATGTTT
>QKHD01000201.1 GCA_003250175.1 Helicobacteraceae bacterium | reverse complement strand
CGCCATCAGGGCGGAGCTGAGCAAAAATGGGGCTAGGAGGTGTCGTTTCATCGGGATGTTCCTTTCATCTTCAGGGGTTCGAACAGTAAAGCCGCGAGGCTGGTGTGGAGGGCTTTGCCCAGACCGAATCGCCGGATTTTATGATCCGGAATAACCAGGGAGCCGAAAACCCGGTCCCAGAGTGCTAGGGTGCCGCCGTAGTTGGTCTGGGCACCCTCCTTGGTGTGGTGAAACTGGTGCATGGCGGGGGAGACCAGCCAGCGTTCCGCCTTGCCGAAACGGATCGGCAGGTGGGAGTGGCGCAGATTGGCCCCGGCAAAGGCGCTGATAAAGACCAGCAGATTGACCCCGGCGATCTGGGCTACGCCCAGGCGCGCGCCAAAGAGGTAGATAAACCCGCCCGTCACCACGCCGGCCACCAGGGCGTAGCGCAGTCCGAAGAGCAGGTTTTCCACCGGGTGAACCCGGTAAAAGGTGAGCGGATTAAGCACCCGCGCACTGTGGTGCACCCGGTGAAAGCGCCACAAAAAGGGCACCGTGTGCATCCAGCGGTGCAGCCAGTAGCGGCTGAGGTCACTGACTGCGAAAATGGCGACGGTGTAAAGGGCCACGATCACCTCCTTCCTTGGGCCAGGCCAGAGGCTGCTGGCGTCCCAGATGGGTGTGCAAAAAGGCGATCACCTTGGCCGCGATGGCCGCCGCATCCGGAAGCATCCAGACGATCAGCGTCGCCTTGATCAGCCCGACCACCACGAAATAGCCGTAATCAAGCCGGGCGGAGGGATGCCACCAGACATGCCGACCAACGAGCAGGTGGGCATAGCGGGGGGCCAGCAGCAGGAAGATTCCCGCCATACCCAGCGCGCTGAGCAGATAGGGCCACCAGAGGCGCTGGCTGGGATTGAGGATATAGAGCAGGTCCAGCGTTTCCATGATCAGTCTCCGTCCGCCTCGATGATCTCCGTCGTGAGACTGAGCGCATTGATGAGGTCGAGATAGTAGGCGTTGTAAAGTGCCGCCATGGCGGTGTAGAGGTTTTGCATCGCGTCACCGGCCACGTCGTCGGCCATGGAGGTGCCGAAGGCGTCGCAGGCGGCCAGGGCGGCGGCGATGTCCGTTTCCACATCGGTGGCCTCATCCGCCGCACCGCCGTCGGTGGCGATATCAAAGAGCCCCGATTCCATCAGCGCCTCGTGCATCTGCAAAATGGCCACGATGGCCTCCAGACTCAGCGCACTGTTGACATACTCCAGACGGCTCGCATCCGGATTGCCCTTGTACTTGTTGGTAAAGCCGCCGGGGTCGCCCACGCGCCACTCTTTGAGTTTGTAGGCGCTGTCGATGAGGATGTTGATCAGATACTCCACACTCTCCGTGCCGCCGTCGACAAAGGCGCGGCTGGAGGCGTAGTAGTTCCGGATCGTGACAAAGTGGCTGTGCAGGGAGTCGCCGGCCACGGCACAGGCCTGAATACGGCGTACATTGGACTGCATGGCGGCCAGCAGCGCGGCGTTGTCATGGTCGCGGCCGAAGAGCAGGTACTCCAGGGCGTTGATGCTGCGGTGGGAGTTTTTGTACATGGCGGCAGAGAGCGCCGTGCTGCCCGCGATGATCGTATCGAGCTGCACGGTGTGCACGGTGATGTCTTCCGTGATGTTGTGGAAGAAATCGATGTAGTTGGGCTCGTCGATCATGCTCTCGTCCAGGTCGCCGGCGATGTAGATCGCCTGCACCTTTTTCCACTCTTTCAGCATGACGGCAAAGGCGCTTTGGGCGCTCTGCAGATTATCCAGGGTGGTGTTGCTCTCCAAGTCATCCAACGCGGCGGCCAGAGCCGTGGAGGCCGTGACCAGCTCGCCGGAGCTGTTTTGGTAGAGGGTGTTGATCCCCTCCAGGGCCACGAGACCGCTGGAGGTAATCAGGCCGTCCTTGCCGTTATAACTGTTGTCGCTGCCGCACCCCGCAAAAACGAAGGGAAGCAGCAGAAGGGAAAAAAGAAACGCTCTCATAGGTGCTCCAAAAATCGGATCAGGTTGTCACGCGCCTCTTGTGAGAGCTGCATGAAGGTTTTTTTGGCCCTCTCGGCCTCGCCGCCGTGCCAGAGGATCGTCTCTTCGACGGTTCTGGCCCGGCCGTCGTGCAGGTAGCGGCGGGGATGGGCGCCGTTTTGG
>QKHD01000356.1 GCA_003250175.1 Helicobacteraceae bacterium | reverse complement strand
AGATTACTTTAAGTTACTAAGCAATAAGATTAGTAACTAGATATAAAAAGGTTGTATAGATGGCTAAAAAATCACCTAAACCGCTGGACCGGGCGATCGACGCTCTGGAGGGAAAGTGGAAGCTGCGGATTCTTGGCGTGCTGATGGAAGGCGCCCAGCGCAACAGCGAGCTGATGAAGCGGCTGGATTCCATCTCGCAGAAGATGCTGGCCCAAAAACTGCGGGAGCTGGAGCGCGACGGGATCGTCAAGCGCACCGTCTATCCGGAGGTGCCGCCGCGGGTCGAATACGAGCTGACCAAGTCGGGGCAGAAGATCAAACCGCTTTTGATGATGCTGGAGCAGTGGGGCGAGGGGCTATAAAGGGCGCGGGTTTTTAAGGATTTTTTTAAAAACTTATAATAAGATCGAACATCATCTAATCTTATAATGAAGGATCATGTATGGCGCTTTCCCGCAGAGATATGTTAAAGGTTTCCGGTGTGGCCCTGGCCGCTACGGCGGTCGGCGGATGCCAGCCCGGAACTCCGGAGGAAAAGATCGGTGCCCTCGGCGCACCGATGATGGAAGAACCCAAGGGTAACCGCGTGGTGGTTATCGGCGGGGGCTTCGGCGGCCTCACCTTTGCCCGCAAACTCCGTATGCTGAACAAAGACGCAGAAGTCGTGGTCCTGGAAAAACGCGATATCTTCATGTCCTGCCCCTACAGCAACCTCTATCTGGGCGGCATCGAGGGTGTGAAGTTCTCCGATCTGACCCACGATTATTACGAGCCGGCAGCCAAACACGGCTACACCTTCATTCAGACCGAAGTCGTCGGTATCGACCGCAAAAACAAAGTGGTCACCACCAGCAAGGGCACCATCGGGTACGACCTGCTGCTCCTTAGCCCCGGAATCGCCTACGATTACGAAAAGCAGTTCCCCAAATGGGACGCGGCCAAGATTCGCCGTGCCCAGCAGGAAGCGCCCGGTGCGCTTATTCCCGGCAGCGAACACCTGGCGCTCAAGCGCCAGCTGGACGAGCTGGAGGAGGGTAACGTGATCGTCACCGTTCCGGAGGGTAAATACCGCTGCCCGCCGGCTCCTTATGAGCGGGTGGCCATGATCGCCAACTACATCAAAAAAGAGGGCCTTGACGCCAAGGTAATCGTCCTCGACTCCCTGCCCAAGCCAAAGACCAAGGCCGCGGCCTTTATGGAAGCCTATAACGAACTCTACAAAGGCATCGTCGAGTTCCGCGGCGAGAGCTTTTTGGAAGATGTTGATTTGGACAAGAAAAAGGTCATCTACCGCAAGTTTAAAAATGCCGACGACCTTGACGGCTATCTGGAAGAGGAGGACTACGCCGTGCTGAACCTGATCCCCCTCAACCGTGCCCATCCGATCATCGAAATGGCCGGGGTGGAGACCACGGGCTGGGGTTCCGCGCTGTTGCGCGAGCCGGGCTTTGCAACCAAGACCGACCCTGATATCTACGTCATCGGTGACTGTGTATCATACCCCTATCCGGAGAGCGGACAGATGGCCAACTCCATGGCCAACATCTGCGCCCGTCACGTAGCGGACCGTCTGGCCGGCAAGCAGGTCGACGAAGCCAAGGAGATGCCCGCCAACGTCTGCTACTCCATGGTCGGCGAAAAACCCCAAGAGGCCATCATGGTCACCCACAAGGTCACCTACGACCCCAAAACAGGTCTTACGGTCAAAGCCAACGTCCCCCACGACGATAAAACCGGAAAATACCGCACCACGGGAATCGCTAAAGCTACCCATGAGTGGTACCGTGGTATTATCGGTGATATGTTTAAATAAAAGGATGAACCATGCCAACAACATCTGAGAACCTCAAGGTTGCCTTTGCCGGCGAGAGCCAGGCATTTCAAAAGTATGAAGCCTTTGCCGCCAAAGCGGAAAAAGACGGATTCCCCAACATTGCCAAGCTGTTTAGAACCACAGCCAAGGCCGAGCAACTCCACGCAGAAGGGCACCTCAAGGCGATGGACGGTATCGGTTCTACGCTAGAGAACCTCAAGGTAGCTATCGGCGGCGAAACCTATGAATTCGACGATATGTACCCACCGATGCTGGAGCAGGCGGAAAAAGAGGGTCACAAGGCGAAGAGAATGTTTGCCTTTGCCGTCGAAGCGGAAAAAGTCCATGCCCAGCTTTATACCCTGGCACTGAAAGCGGTCGAAGAGGGCAAAGACCTTACGGAAGTCAACTTCTACCTCTGTCCGGTCTGCGGCCACATCGAAATGGGCACACCTCCGGCCAGCTGCCCTATCTGCGGCGTACCGGCTTCCAAGTACGTTCAGCTCTAAATCCTACCACCCCTCCCAGGGGTAGGAGACGAAGATGGTCATTTCGCCCCCTTCGTCTCCACTTGCATAATCAAACCGGTAAACAAATCCCGACCCCATAATCAAGCGCAGTCCCACTCCGGATGACGACCTAGTTGTATCCCAAAGCTCACGTCTTAAATCTGTAACCGTCGCCACTTCATGAAAAACGGCCAGCTGCAACCCTGTGCGAATGTCCTTCATGAAGAAAATATCGATCGGTTCCCGTTCGGCGGAAAAATTAAACCGCAGTTCGGCACCCAGCAGCTGCGAGTGGGCTCCGGTAAAGCGGTCGCCGGGGTAGGAGCGCAGAGCCCCTTCGCCGCCCAGCGAGGTGGCATTGCCGTAGCGGTTGTAGGCCATGCGGTTATGGATTTCGTTTTCGATGGCACTGCTGCAGCCTAGGGAGCAGTCGTAGCCAAGCTCGGCGGCCACGGCATTAAAATCAACCTCACCCTCCCGTGTGATGTAGGCATCGGAGCGTTGATAGTGCAGGGCCAGGGTGCTCTGGTTAAAGACGGGAATGTAGGCGGTGGTGTTCCAGGTCAGGGTGTAGTAGTCCGGATCAAAGCGGGTGTCCGGATTGGCACGGTACCCCTGCATGTAAAAGCGGATTCCCTCCCTTGGGTCTTGGCGGTCATCGGTGAGGTCAAGGAGCATCTGGATATTCCAGTTGCTGGAAAACCGGGTCTGGGGGTCGGCGAACTCGGCCAGCAGCGAACCATCCGGATTTTTGAGCGACGTCATCCGGACGGATTGCCGGTAGTGGCTGAGCTGCACCTCTAAGCGGCGCTCCCAGAAACTAAGGGTCGAATCGACCGAGAGGCTCTCCATGGAGTCAAACACGGCGACGCTGTAGTCATCCTTGCCCGAATCCATACCACGGCTGGCGTAGCTGTTGATGCCGGTTTTGCTGAAGTTGAGGTAGGTGATATCGAAAAAGAGCGTCCGGGGGATCACATGGACATCCCAGGCTCCCAGCAGCTCGCCCTCTGCATCGCCGTTGGTTTTCATGGCAAAGAGGTCGGTATTGCCCAGGTAGTTGTTGAGGCCGCCGTAGAGCACATAGCCTTCGCCGATACCCGGCATGCTGTAGGGCGCCGGAATCACCAGATAGCCCTTTTCACTCAGGAACTGGTCTTTGCGTCGGTCGGGTAGGTCGTAGGCGTTAAGAAGCAGGGCGGATGAGAGTAGAAATATAAAGTGTCGCGGGGTCATGGATAAAATCCCCCGAAAGGGGGAGGTGGGAGGTTAGTCTTTTTTGCAGCCGGTGTTGATACCGATTGCTGTGTAGAGTGGGCAGAAAGAGATAAGCGCGGTAACGACCAGGACCACCCCGATCAGACCGATAATAAAACTACCGCCGGCAGGTGCTGTTACAAGCCCGTAGAGGAAAAAGGCGAGGCCGACGATAATGCGGAGAATGCGATCTCCCGTTCCGATATTGCACTTCATTTCATACTCCTTGAAATTGGATAGTCCCACTATAACTCCTTTTAATTTAAAAGACCTATAATAAATTAATATTATGGGAGGGAGATTGTTTATGCGAAACAGTTTAATGACAACCGTGGCTGTTTTGGCCGCTGTGCTCATAGCCGGATGCGGCCGGGAGGTGTCAAACGGCGACCTGCCCACACTCAGCCAAAACGGCAAGGCCTCCCTGCACCGCCTCAAGAGCGAAGAGCTCAAGGCCGCCATGCACGACCTCAACACCCTGGTGTTCGAGCGCCTCTACAGCGAGATCGACCGGGACGAGATGCGTATCCGCTACTCCAAGGAGATCGCCACCATGGCCGAATCCATGGCCCGGGACATCAAGACCATCAAGCGCACCGGCAGACTGCTGGAAATGAGCGACGACGAGCGTAAAATCTTTCTTTCGTTAGCCGAAGAGCTGGAAAAAGAGGGGCAGATCCTCAACCGGGTGGCCGAGTCCCACCAGACCGAGGCGATCCAGCCCGCCATGGACCGGCTGGTAAGCGTCTGCAACCGCTGCCATAAAAACTTCCGGGAGGTGGAATAGTATGGTACGACCCTGGCTGCTGTTATTTGTCGTTACTTCACTTTTTGCCCAATCCCAGACTGAAGAGCTCGAAGCGCTGAAAGCACGCCTTTCCGCCCTGGAAGCCAAGAGCAAGACCCA